>JANXBI010000065.1 GCA_025060675.1 Candidatus Caldatribacterium sp. | reverse complement strand
CCTGATAAGCGTGAGGTCTCTGGTTCAAATCCAGATAGGCCCACCATTTGTTCTGTATGGGGATGTAGCTCAGTTGGGAGAGCGCCTCGTTCGCAACGAGGAGGTCACGGGTTCGAGTCCCGTCATCTCCACCAGTGTTTTTATTCCTCCATTGTCCCTTCTTGCGTGCTTCCACCTGCGAGAAGCTTAAAATTCTCTCTGATTGCCTCTACTTCCTCAGTCTTAAGGTGACAAAGGGTAGAGAACCACTTGTGAAGGGAAAACGCGCGGTACCACTTTTGTACTATTCTATTGGTGGGCGGAAGATAGACGTTCAAAGTTTTGAAACAAACTGGTCGGGGCGAGCCGACTTGAACGGCCGACCCCCTGCTCCCAAGGCAGGTGCGCTTGCCAGGCTGCGCCACGCCCCGACGAAGAGGATTATAACAGAGCTTCTCTTTCTTTTTCAAGGACTTCTCCGGAGGAGGGTGATGAGGTAATCTCGTTCCGGATGGTATACAACCTCTTCGAAGACCTTAGTGAATCTTCTTCGCTCGAGGAAGAGATCGTGGATAAGCTTTCCCGAGGGGTAGAAGTGCACGAGGAGGAGGTACCCTCCATCTCGTAAGTGCCGGAAAAATTTGTCCTCCAGGGCAAGGAGAACAGTTTTTCCGCCAAGGTAGTAAAGGACCTCAGAGGCAAGAATAAGGTCAAACACGCCTTCAGGCTCATCTCGAGTGATATCCATTTTCTTGAGGGTCACCCTGTCGCCATATTTTGCAAGCCGCTTTTGAGCTCGTTCAAGGGCGGTCTGGGAGATATCCACACCGAAGACACATTTACCTTTCTTAAGGAGGAGCTCGGTGAAGACGCCCTCGCTTGTGCCTATCTCAAGTATAGAGCACACGTTATCAGGAATAGCTTGAAGTGTCTTTTCGTACTTCTCTCGCTCGTATGGGCTTTGTGTGTAATTCCAAGGATCTTCCTTTCTACGGTACAGTCCTTCAAAATGGGCCTCGTTGAAAAACCAAGGGAGAAAGGGAAGAAACACTCGCCACAAGAGATTCGCAAGGTGCGAAAGGAGGCGCTTTTTCCAACCTCCCAGTCCCTTTCCCTTTGCATCTTTTCCCATCTTGGGAATAGAGTATAATAGTTTTCAACTTCCTTCAAGGGGGCGAAGGTATGCGCTACAGGAAGCTTGGCTGGACAGATCTTGAGCTTTCGGTCATTGGATTTGGCTCCTGGGCTTTAGGCGGTGGCGGTTGGCGATACAGCTGGGGTCCTCAGGACGATCGGGAATCTGTCGAGGCTATTCGTCGGGCGGTGGACCTTGGGGTGAACTGGATTGACACCGCAGCAGTGTACGGTCTTGGACACTCTGAGGAGGTCGTTGGACGGGCGATTCGGGGGCTTTCGAGGCGTCCGATTATTGCTACAAAGTGTGGGCTTGTGTGGGATGAGAACGGGAACATTACAAATTGCCTTAAGAGGGAGAGTATTCGTAAAGAAGTCGAAGCGAGCCTCCGTCGCCTCAAGGTTGATGTTATTGACCTTTATCAGATTCACTGGCCAGTTCCCGATGAGGATATTGAAGAGGCTTGGGAGGAGATGAGTCGTCTCGTCAAAGAGGGTAAGGTTCGCTACATTGGAGTTTCGAATTTCAGTGTAGCTCAGATGGAACGAATCGCTTCCATTCATCCCATTGCTTCGCTGCAGCCTCCCTATAGCATGCTTCGGCGAGACATCGAGGAGGAGATCTTGCCCTATTGTGCTGCGAACAACATAGGAGTCATTGTATATAGCCCTATGCAGAAAGGCCTCCTTACTGGAAAGGTGACCAAAGAGTGGGTTGCCAATCTCCCGCCCGATGACCATCGCCGCAATGATCCGATGTTCCAAGAACCGCAGCTTGGCCTCAATGTGGAGCTTGCCGAGAGGCTGCGAGAAATCGGAGCAAAACATGGGAAAACCCCTGCTCAAGTTGCGGTGGCGTGGGTTTTACGCCGAAGAGAAGTTACCTCAGCTATTGTGGGTATTCGCCGTCCCTCGCAGATTGAAGAGATTGTTCCGGCAGGTGACTGGGATTTGCCTGAAGACGACATACAAACGATTGAACAACTTCTGGTCGAAAGGGAGGAAAAACTCAAGAATCTTTAAGCATCGCCCAAGAGGTGGGGTTGTCTCGCCTCTTGGGCGATGCTTAGGTTGTAAATCAGGTTTTCCTGTTGTCCATCCTGATATTAATCCAGGAAGGGGGTGTACACACCTTGGTTCATCACAATGGACTGGGAGGGGGGTATGAGAGCGGATTAGGTAGAGAATGCTGGGATACATGCATAGCAGATTCTTTACTTCCCGAATTTGTGAGGAACAAAAAGCGAAAGGCTCTTTGGTAGTGGACGATGCCTCATCAAAGTGAATGGAATATTCCACTTTCTCTCTTCCTCATGCCAAGGCGCTCTCGATGAGGAGAATACTCAAAACGACGAAAAGGGCTGATATGGCGACTTTCGAGATGAGGATATTCTTTCTCCCAAACTCCACCAGCGCCTTGGACTGGCTGCCAAAGAACACGCTTAGGAAAACAGCAACAAGGGGAATAATGAAAAACGCGTTGTAGAAAGCGAGATACCCAAAAGCTTTGAGACGATATTCAGCAGCTTCCTTAGCAATGTACATGATAGTGGGAAGGTATACTTGACCAGTACAGCCGGCTTCGAGGATAGATACTGCGAATCCACTCGCGACGGCAGCAGCAAAGAGTCTACGTTTAGAGAAGCTCTCCTTGAGGTACTGATTAATTTTCACCCGTAACCCCTTTGGTAACCCAAGAGTCATGCCTGTTTCTTTCCGTTCCCTCCAGTACGCAATGGCGTCACGCACGCTCAGGGTGGCAAAAACAAGAAGGAGCAAGGCCATAGCGCCGTATACGATTCGAGAAACGATGCGGTATGCTCCGAGGGTCTGCCAAACCTCGAAGATCCCCAATCCAAGAAGGAGATACGTCACAAATACCGCTACGGTGTATGTAATCCCAATTTCCACTATTCTTTGGCGAGAATGTCCAAGAACGAAAAGAAGGTTCACCATAAAGACAATCGTTGCGAAAGCGCAAGGGTTGAGACCGTCAAGGAACCCGGCGCCAGCAATTACCCAGGGCGTGAACCCCCGAAATCGGGAGAAGATGAGTTCCTTGGCTTCCCCAAGGGATCGGGGAGCCTGGGTGGGTTTAGGGGCTCGGAGCGTTTTCTCGATGAGTTGTTCAAGGAGTACGTTGATGCGTTCTGGATCCTCGGTGGCCACATATCCAGCGTCAGAGAAAATTTCCACCGAAGTTTTTTCCTGTACCTTCCATTGTTCTTCAAGGAGGACGAGCTTTTCATAGTTTTTCGAGAACGTGTAATCAAGGTACACAACTTTAATCTTGCCTGCGTATCGTTCAAAGACGGGAGGAGTCACCTTCTCTTTTAGTTCTCGGCATACTGGACAGCGGGAGGAATAGAAAAAGAGAAAGACTGGTTTTTCTTCAACTGTTACCGTTTCGGTAAAGTTTTTTGGAAGGGTATCCCGTGTGATAAAACGCATTCGAGGGGCAAAAGGACTGAATTGCTTTTCAAGGAAAGCACGATTTTGCTCCGTTCCTATAACAACGATGAGGTCGGGGTTTGTCTCCTCGAGTTCCTTGAGGTATTCTCCAAAAGGAGAGGAAGAAGAGGTGCTGGTAAAGTTGAAAAAGGTAATGGTATGGTAATTCCTGGTGAAGGAGAAAAGGGGGAGGTATGTTCCAGAGGCATCTGAGACGACGACCGGATAACCCTTGTTCGCAAGGGTTTTTAGCTCTTCTCTGCGCTTTTCAAGGTCTTCCGATGTAGGGAGGATGACTGTTCTTTCGGGAGAAGGAAGGAAACGTTCCCATGTATCAGGAGGGAACTCATGTCCTCCGAGATCCCCAAGAAGCGCAACGTTCTCCTCTAAAGGAGGGAGTTCTCCTCCTTTCCCCCAAAGGAGTACATCGTACGCTAAGGCGAAGGATGGAAAAAGTACCACAAGAAACATCGTAAAGGCGATTTTTTTCAAACTCTTGCCTCCTTTCTCGAGCTTATTCCCAGAAGGAGTATAACACTCTTCCTTCTACTACGAGAGGAATGGTGGTTCTGTTTCCCGCCCCATGTTCTCATTTTCGCTGATTATGGGAATCACACCAGGGAAATTGTTCACCTAGGAAGCCATGGTGGGAAGGCGATAGCTATCGTTCTTTTTGGAATCAGAACAAGGCATTGCCAGAGGAAAAGTTTTGAACTCTCGGTACTCTAGAATAGAGTAGGCAACCGTCTCACATCGGCCTCTCAATAGAGGAGTTGGGTATGGTGAGCTTGTCAATGTCCGGGACAGTGCCATCCTTAAGCCGGTAGAGCGTTTCTCCTGCTCGGGGGACGAAGAGAATGCCTTCATCTTCTCGATGAATATACTCCTTGAGGTTAATGGTACGGAAATCAAGGTACCCGAGATTAACTTTCCTACAGATGTCTTCAGGAATTCCGGTAGCAAGGATGACCTCAATACGGGGATACTCTTTACCGTTCACGTACTTTCCTATACCTTTCACGTGTGTGGAATGAGCAAGAACACCCCAAGGGTAGTGTTTGTACTTTTCCCACTGAGCAAGGAAGAAATCCCTCGTGTGGTAACCAATCTCGAGGAGATATTTCCCATGGGTTTTGGAAATTTCCCGAATATGTGGAGCGTAGATGATGATTTTTCCCCCGTCAGCTACGACTGGCTCAAGCTTGTACATACACTTCCCGCCAACCCAAAGCTCGTTGTACATCTCTGGGGCTACGGAGAGAACGGTGTGGAAGGGCTGGTCAACGTAGATGATGTTAACCTGTGCCGATAGGTCAGCGGCCTTTGACCAGGATTCTTTGGGATCGCCGAAAAATATCCCACAGGGTTCTTTTCCCTTCATGACGAGGCATAGAGCAAGAGATGGTTTTGGGATAAATGTTGCGGCTTTATCGAGCACCTCTCGGACGGGAGTGTCTTTGATGCCGATAACCTTGGGGTTGGTGATAAGAGCGGCAAGCCAGTGGAATTTGTCAGTCAATTCTGGGCCAGAGATACCTGGAAAGAAGTACTTATACCCTCCTGAAAAACCTACGACTTCGTGGGGGAAAACCGGTCCCATGATGAGGAGTTCGTCATATTCGAGGATGTGACGATTTACCGTGACTGGTACGTCTTCGGCGATGAGACCACGAGAAATAATCTGCATTTCTTCCCGTGGAATAGTACCCACGTGGACGAGTTCTTGAGGGTTTTGGAAAAGATGGTTGTACACCGTAACGCCTTGGTTCTTTGCTTCTCTAAAGGTAACACCAAGGTGGGCCTTGAGCTCTTCGTCGGTCATGGGCGGATGTGTTCCAAGGGCGATGAGGAAATCAAGACGTTTTGCTTCCGGCTTAATGACCGAGAGCGCGGCTTCGAAGAAAATCCGCACCGGAGCAGTGCGGGTATTATCCGGAATGATGCCAAGGACTTTCTTCTTGCGCCAGTTGTGTCGGCTTAGGGCTTCGCGGAAGTATATCTGTGTTTCTTCGAAGGAAAAGGTTCGCTCTGTATCCCCCTTGCCAAAGAGTATCACCGAGGCTGCACCTCCCATTCTGTGTGGAACACGCCCCCTTTGTCAATACGCCGATAGGTATGCGCTCCAAAGTAGTCGCGCTGCGCTTGGATAAGGTTGGCTGGGAGAGAAACGGAACGCCAGGCATCGAGGTACGCAAGGGCGGAAGAAAGGGCAGGAAGGGGTACACCATGTTCAAAACCCAAGGCACAGACACTACGCAAAGCGGAAAGTTTATTCCCTACCTCCTCTTGGAACTCACTTGTAGCAAAAAGGAGAGGCGCATCGCACAGAGATAGAGCTTTTTGGATTCGCTCAAGGAGTGATGCTTTCAGAATACACCCACCTTTCCATATGCGGGCAACTTCGGGAAGATTGAGTTGGTAGTCAAAGGCTCGGCTTGCTTCTCCGAGAAGATGGAAGCCTTCGGAAAAAGCGACGAGTTCTGTGAGGTAGAGAGCGTCAGCAAGGAGGGTGAAGAGGTCTGATGACCAAGAACGTGTCCTTGCCGGGGAAAAGATGCGCTGAGCGATTTGCATGCGTTCGTTCTTGAACGACGAGAGGCTTCGTGTCATAACTGAGTGAGTGATGGTAAAGAGGGGGATGCCAAGGTCCAGAGCTACCTGGGCAGTCCATTTTCCCGTTCCTTTTTGCTCCGCGGCATCAAGGATAAGATCAACAAGGTGCTTCCCGGTTTCTGGGTCTTTGTAACGGAGGACTTTCTCGGTGATTTCCACAAGGTAGGAGTTCAGAGAGGGTAGGGTGTTGAATCTGTGGAATACGTCGGCAATTGCTTCAGCCTGAAGTCCGAAAATCTTTCGCAGGAGATCGTATATTTCGGCAATAGCTTCCATGAAAGCGTATTCAATGCCATTGTGAACCATCTTCACGAAGTGCCCACATGAACCAGGACCAAGATAAGCGCAACAAGGTCCATCAGCAACCTGTGCCGCCGTTTTTTCAAGGATATCCTGTACAAGCTCGTATCCCTTCCTATGCCCTCCAGGCATGAGAGAGGGTCCATAGAGCGCTCCGTGCTCACCACCGCTTATACCCATACCGAGGAAGAGGATACCACGTGATTCGGCCTCTTTGAGTCTTCTGTCCGTGTCTTGGAAGAACGAGTTCCCTCCGTCGATGACAAGGTCACCCTCTTCAAGGAGGGGGAACAGGGCTTGTATGAACTCGTCTACGGCTTTACCAGCTTTCACCATGAGGAGAACTTTGCGAGGCCGTTGAAGAGCTCTGACAAACTCAGAAAGATCATAGGTGGGATATATCGGCTCGTTCTTAACCCTCGTTTCGTAGAATTCTTTCGTTTTTGCTGGGGTCCGGTTAAATACCGCTACTTTGAAGCCCTTTCGTGCAATGTTGAGAGCAAGGTTTTGTCCCATCACAGCCATACCAATGATACCTATGGCACAAGGTTCTGCCACGGTTATACCTCCCTTTACTTTTCTGTGTTAATTATATCGCAAGCTCACCAGGGGAAACGAATGAATCCGAGAACGAAAAGAAGGGCAAGGATGATTGGTTGGTGGACGAGATAGATGGTGAGAGAATGTCTCCCAAGAAAGGCAAGGCCTTGCACGAGGGGATGGGGGTGGGTGGGGAAGAAGAAACGTCTTTTCCCAGAAGGATACAACAAGTCCCCGATGGAGACTCCGAGGAGTACCACCCCAAACCAGGGAAGGAGGGGGAAGTAATCCAGCGTTAGGAAATTACGCGGTCTGAGGCCAAGCCAAAAGAGGAGGGGAAAGGAAAACGAGCGCCGAGAGAGGAGATCCCCTAAGACAATGCAAACGGGACCAAGGAGCAAACCGAGGTAGGGTCGGGAAAGGAAAGGATACGCAAGAATGGTTGATGTCCCAATACAGTGGAGAACACCAAAACGAATGTATGCCTTGGGAAAAGCGAGATATGTGACAAGAGTTATCACCATACCGTAAGCAAGGAGGAGAAAACCTCGTTTCAGATATTGTGGGAAGGGAGTAGTATTCCCTTTTTCTTTTTCCCTGCTATAGCGCAGGGTTAGCGAAATTCCTGCAAGACCAATAAAAAGGGAGGCACCAACAATAACATATCCTTGCCAGAAGAGAGAAAAGAGGTTTACCTTGAGGTCGCCGAAGAAGAAAAGGTCAAAGAGAATGTGATAGAGGAGCATCATAACTATGGCACAGCCTCGGAGGGCATCAATTTCGACGAATCGTTCTTTTCTCTTGCGGTCCACCACTTTCACCGTTTGTATTCTACCAGACGTGATATAATGGAGCCATGCGACGGACAAAGATTATCTGTACTCTTGGGCCGGCTTCGCAAGATCATGCCGTCCTTGAGGCGATGATGCGTGCGGGAATGGATGTCGCACGCCTCAACTTTTCCCACGGTGATCTTGCTTTCCATCAAGCAATGGTGCGCTCCATTCGGGAGATTTCCGCAAAACTTGGGAAACCTGTGGCCATTCTTGCCGATCTCCAAGGGATTAAAATCCGTGTTGGGGAAGTTCTCGGGGGATCAGTGGAACTTGTTCCGGGTTCTCTTGTCAAGGTGGTAGCTGGTGAGGGTGTCTCAACCTCAGAGTGCCTCTTCATTCGGTATGCTCCCCTTCTTGAAGACCTTAAGGTGGGTGATACCATTCTCCTCGATGATGGCCTCTTGAAGTTAGAAGTTGTCGAAAAAACCGAGAACGCTTTTGAGGCCCGAGTTCTTGAAGGAGGTGTGCTTCGGTCTCGGAAAGGGGTTCATTTTCCAAAAACGATAACAACTGTACGGACCTTTACAGAAAAAGACCAAAGAGATCTTGAAGTAGCTCTAAGCCTTGGGGTTGACTATGTAGCGATTTCTTTTGTTCGAGATGCTGAGGATATCGAACGTGTTCGGGGATGGGCAAAGGAGAAGGGTATACCTCTTCCTCCCCTTATTGCCAAAATTGAGCGGAAGGAGGCCCTGGAGTACGCAGCCGAAATCGCGGAGGTTTCCGATGGACTTATGGTCGCCAGAGGAGACCTTGGAGTTGAAGTTCCTGTAGAAATGGTCCCTGTGTACCAGAAGATGCTTGTTGCTCTTGCTAAGGAGAGAGGAAAAATCGCCATCATTGCTACACAAATGCTTGAGTCTTTACGAGAGACTGCGTATCCTACCCGCGCAGAGGTTACTGACGTTGCCAATGCTGTTCTCGACGGTGCCGATGCGCTCATGCTTTCAGCGGAAACGGCAATAGGTAAGCATCCTGTCCTTGCTACTCAGGTTATGCAGGCAATTATTGTGGCTACGGAGAATCACCTTGCTTCCCGTATCCCCTCTTTTTACAAACCCCGTGGTATTCTTCCAGAAGCCATTGTTTTCGGAGCTTTGCACACTGCTTGTAGTATCGGTGCGCGGGTTTTGGTTGTTTTTACCCACTCTGGCTTTACTGCCTTGATTCTTTCCTCCTTCCGTCCCGGAATGCCAATCCTTGCGCTGACCCCCAGGGAGGAGACTTACCGAAAGCTCGCCCTTGTCTGGGGTGTGCAGCCGGCACTCTTGCATCCTCCTCACGAAGCAGAAAGCGTTGTCCTCCTCAAAAAAGCAGAGGAATTCCTTCTGTCTCAGAACATGGCTTCTTTTGGAGATCCTGTGGTTTTCGTAGCCAGTTCACCCTTCCTTGGGTATCAGAATCTTGTGAGGCTCCACCGTCTCGGAGAGTCATAGACCATACTCCTTTCGGTACACAAGGCCATTAGCCCACCGGATGAACCGGTATGGGTAGATTTCAGGTGGTGCGCTTAGGGTGTCAAGGAGTTGTACATCCTCCTCTTCGAGTCGCCACCCGACACATCCGAGGTTATCTTCGATTTGGGCAAGCGTTCGGGCACCGAGAATAGGGATAACGTCTTTTTTGGTAAGAAGCCAGTTGAGGGCAACTTGAGACACCGTTTTGCCGTATTTGGTAGCAAGTCTTCTGAGGGTTTCAAGAATACGAAAGTTCTTCTCTGTCGCCCGTCGTTCCCAAGCTTCCTCCCAATCCTTTTCTGCGCGGGCGATGCGTCCCCCTTGGGGTGGTGTTTCCGGAGTGTATTTTCCGGTGAGAAAGCCTCCCCCCAGTGGTCCCCAAGCCATAATACTTAATCCTGCGTCGTAGCAGGCAGGGATAACCTCCATTTCAATGTTCCGTTCAACAAGGCTGTATTGCATTTGTGCTGTGATGGGGCGTGGATACCCCCATTTTTCGCAGAGGGCGACGGCTTTCGTAATTTGCCAGCCGGCGTAGTTTGAAACACCTATGTACCGGACATACCCCCTCTCAACAAGCGAAGCAAGAGTAGCAAAAGTTTCTTCGAAAGGAGTCATCCGATCAAAACAGTGGATTTGGTAAAGATCGATGTAATCAGTTTGCAAGCGTTTTAGGCTACCCTCTACAGCTTGCAGGATATGTTTTCTGTTCGCTCCACAGTCGTAGAGGCCTTCGCCCATTCGGAAGAAAACCTTTGTTGCCAGGATTACACTATCCCTTCTCCCTTTGAGAGCGCGTCCAAGGATATTCTCAGAAGCGCCACGACTGTAAACATTCGCGGTATCGATGAAATTTCCCCCCGCTTCAAGGTATCGTTCAAGGATACGCACCGACTCGTTTTCAGGAGCTTCTCGGCCGAAAGTCATGGTACCAAGGGCGATTTCCGAAACAAGAAGCCCGCTTTTGCCAAGAACCATGTATCGCATGCTTTTCCCTCCTTTAAAACACTATGGTTATCCCTTTTGAGAGACTTCTTAAAGTCTGTGGCTTTTGTTGCTGTACAGACATCATGGTATCATATTTCACCGCAAACCTTCCGGGTCCTTGACAGGAGCACCGTGGTTTTGTCATAATCATAGTAGCTTATGTTGAAAACGTTTTTACGAACACGTTATTTCCTTCAAAGGAGGGGATGTTCTTGGGTAGAGCCAGGATTTCCATCGGAAGCTGGGCTTACGCTATCGGTCCCTACGCAGATCACCCTGTGCCCCTTGATGAAGTTATCATACGCCTTTCAGAGCTGGGTTTTGATGGGGTTGAACTTGGTGGCTTTAAGCCTCACGCTCATCCTGACCTTTATCCCACAAAAGAGGATCGGAAAAAGCTGCTTGGGCTTCTTGAGAAGTATCACCTTGGGGTTAGTGCGTACGTAGCTGATCTCTGGAGTTTTCCTTTTGCAAGCGGTGATCCAAGAGTTGTGAAAGCTTATGAGGACATGTTTGATCGGTCGCTTGAGTTTTGTGTGGACTGTGGCTTTGACAAAATCCGCGTGGATACCGTAACCGGTACGCCCTTCCCAAAAGACTGGGACTATGAAGAAACGTGGAACAGAGTTGTGGCAATGTTTCAAAAGTGTGCTGATAAAGCGAAAGACGTTGATGTTATGGTCGTGTGGGAGTTCGAGCCTGGGTTCATTTTTAACAAGCCCAGTGAGATCAAGAAAATGCATGATGATGTGCATCGGGAGAATTTCAAGATTCTCCTTGATACGAGCCATGCGCAGATGTGCGCTGTTGTTGGGGCAAAACAAACCGAGCCTAAGGAAACCCTTTCTGGAGGTATTCTCGAGCTTGTTGCTATGCTCCAGGGTCGTATCGGACATGTGCATCTCATCGATTCGGATAATACCCTTCATGATGGCGAGACAAGTACGCATGCTCCCTTTGGGACTGGATACATCGACTTTGAGAAAGTTATCCCTGCAATTGTAGCAAGTGGTTACGCGTCGGATTGGTGGTGTATCGATCTTTGCTTTTGGCCTAATGCTTGGGATATTACTGCTGATTCCATTAAGTTTTTGCGGGATCTCTTCGCCAAACTTGGCATGGCATAAGGAGGGGAGCTTATGGTTCCTGCGACGATGAAGGCTTGGGTATTCTATGAACCAGAGAACATGAGGTTGGAAGAAGTTCCGACCCCGAGTGTCGCTGACGACGAAGTTCTTGTCCGTGTGCGAGCTTGTGGTATTTGTGGGTCTGACGTTGCATATTATTGGGGTTTCTCTCCCCTTGAGACGCCAACAGGGAAGGGGCCACTTATTCTCGGGCATGAGTTTTCCGGAGAAGTGGTTCAAGTTGGCAAAATCCCAGCAGAACGGGGACTTTTCTCTGTGGGTGACAGGGTTACCGTAAATCCTGTCCAGTACTGCAATGCGTGCGAAGTATGCTACCGAGGGTTTGTGAACCTCTGTGAGAATAAAAAAGTGCTTGGGGTTTCAACGCATGGTGCTTTTGCTGAGTATGTTGTTTCTCATTACACCCATGTGTACAAGCTCCCTCAGAACGTTTCTTTTCAAGCTGGTGCCTTTGTAGAGCCTCTTGCCAATGCTGTGTATGGAGTTAAGAACCTCCAGGTTGGTTTAGGGGATACGGTGGTGGTTTTCGGTCCTGGAGCTATTGGACTTTCCGTTGTTTCTCTTGTGAAACGGAGTGGAGCAGGGAAAGTTTTCCTTGTAGGTACTCAGGATTTTCGACTTCAAGTGGGTAGAGAGATGGGAGCTGATGAACTTATAAACATTCGAGAGGTGTCATCGCCCTACTATACGTCGAATGTCGTGGAACGCGTTGCACAGCTCACCGAGGGTCGTATGGCCGATCGAGTTATTGTGGTGACAGGAAGCAAAGAAGCTATGCAACTTGCCCTTGAAGTTTCTGGGCGCCGTTCCAATATCGTGTATTTCGGTCTTCCTGGAGGAAAAGATGTTATTGAAGTCCCTGCCCTTTCTTCCATTTTCTGGGACAAGAATATTCGTTTTTCTTGGCTTGCACCGTTTACCTGGGCCGAAGCAATTCAAAGTATCGCTCGAGGTCTTATTGATGTTGAGCGCCTTATCACTCATACGTTTCCTCTTGAAGAACTCATGGAGGGCTTGCGGATTGCCCGGGAAAAGAAGGGTAATCCCTTGAAGGTCATGATAGTAGCAGAGTGAGCATTCACGGGTGGAGTTCTGTGAGTCGTGGGGTACACCGGATAACCATGAGAGATGTAGCAAAAGAAGCGGGAGTTGCCTTGTCAACGGTATCGCATTTCTTGAATGGTACTGCGCCAGTTTCTCCTAAAACGCAGCAGAAGATTATCGCAGCTATTGAGCGGTTGCATTACCGTCCCGACTTCACGGCTCGAAACCTCAAGAGGCGACGAACAAACGCTCTTGGTCTTTTTGTTCCCGACATCACAAATCCTTTCTATGCAGAGCTTGCTCGAGGCGTAACGGACGTAGCCAGAGAATCTGGGTATAGTGTTATTCTCTATGCCACCTCTTACGAAAGTGAGCTTGAGGAAGATTTCATGGAGCTCGTAGAACAGCACCAGGTTGATGGAATAGTCGTTTCGTATAGTTTTCTCAACGAAGGTCTCTGGAGACGTCTTGAAGAAAGCGGTATCCCAGCGGTTCTTGTTGACGTGTACCCAGTAAACGATAAATGGCCTTCAGTCGTGGTGGATAACGAGCGGGGAATCGAGAAAGCGCTTTCATACCTCGTATCCCTTGGGCATACAGACATTGGGTATCTCAGTGAACCTTTGTATGTTCTGTCTCTGGTGAAGCGCCAGCAGGCTTTTCTGCGCTTTGTGCGACGAAAAGGATTACCTTTGAGAGATGAGTGGGTTCTCGTGGAAAAGGCGCAAAAAAACCGAGTAGAGATTGGGTTTACCCTTGGGAGACGGCTTCTTGAGGCACCACGACTTCCTACAGCAGTCGTAGCAAGTTCTGATCTTGTGGCTTTGGGAGCACTCAAGGCCTTCTTGAGTGAAGGAGTACGTGTTCCCGAAGACATGTCCATTGTGGGTTTTGATGATGTCCTCCTTGCCTCATACGTACATCCATCACTCACCACGGTGCGGCAACCAAAGTATGAAATGGGTAGAACTGGGGTAGAGTATTTGCTACAATTCTTACAGGGGAGGAAGGAATATCCACTCCTGACGCTTATTGAACCTATCCTTGTGGTGCGTGATTCTTGTCGGGAGAGGGGGTGAGAAAAAAGAAAATTATACTATTCTTGTCTTTTTGTCTTATCTGTTTGGAAGTGGCTTGAAAATCTTGAAAAGGAGGGTGTGACATGAGGAAAGCGAGTTTTGGAATAGTGGTGCTCCTTTTCGGGCTTGTTCTTGGGGGAGTGGTAGGGGCTGAAGAGGTAACCCTTACAATCACTTGGGCGGCGTGGGCCCCGATGGATACGCTCATTGCCCTTGCTGAGGATTTCACCGCTAAAACGGGAATCAAGGTAAAAGGTGATCCAATCCCCTGGCCGCAATACCATGATAAGCTCTTCACAGAGTTTGCCTCGGGGAAGACGAGTTTTGATATCTGCCTTCCCGATTCCCAATGGCTTGGAGAAGCTGTTGTAGGAGGACACCTCCTTGATATCACCGACTGGTTCAATGAGAAAGTCAAAAAGGAAGAATTTGACCCTACACTGATTGCCTCGTACTGTGAGTATCCCGATGGAAGCGGGAGGTACTACGGAGTTCCAGCTCTTGCTGATTTTTGGAGTTTTGCTTACCGTACCGATCTCTTCAATGATCCTGAGGAGCAAAAGGCATTCCAGGAGAAATATGGTTATGCGCTTAAGGTTCCCGAGACTTGGAGCGAACTTAGGGATATTGCTGAGTTCTTCACTCGACCAGAGAAGAATTTGTACGGGGTTGCCCTTTGGTTTGCTCCTATGGCTACTGCTGGTTTGGTTGATCAGTTCCTCGCTTGTTTTTGGTCTTTCGGAGCCGAGCTCTGGGATCCAGAAACAAAGCGTGTTAAAGGTTATCTCAATAGTGAAGAGGGGAAAGCAGCTGCTCGGTACTGGGTTGATATCTACAAGTACTGTCCTCCAGGATCAGCAAACTATAGCATGGATGAGGCTAACACTGCCATGCAACAAGGGCTTGTTGCAATGATGGGTACATATCTTGCGTTCTACCCTGGGCTTGTGGATCCTGAGCTTTCCCTGTACTGGGACAAAGTCGATTTCTTCCCATCGCCTAAAGAGAAAGAATGGTGGATTCAGCTTGGAGGTCAAGGGATGTCCATTTCCGCCTATACTCCGTATAAGAAAGAAGCCTTGATGTTTTTAGAGTGGTGGATTTCCCCAGAGACACAGTGGAAATGGGCACAGGCGGGAATGTTTAGCTGCATGACTTCTATTATTAACGACGATCGGTACCTTGAGTACGCTCCTGTGAATAAGGTGCATAGAGTGGCGTCTACCCGCCTCAAGGATTTCTGGGAAATTCCGGAATACAACGAGATGGGCACGGTTATGGCGGAAATCCTCAATGCGGCGGTTCTTGGAAAGTATACCCCTGAGGAGGCAATGGATCTCATTGCTGAAAAGCATGAGGAGATTCTCCAGCGCGCTGGTTACTATAAATAGTATGGAGCTTAGCTGCCCCTCCTCAACGGAGGGGCAGCTGTTTGAGGAGGGACGACTTCGTGGGTGTTCGGAGTACTTGGGCAAATCGTATAACAGACCGAGGAATGCTTTATCTTTTCCTTCTTCCTACCTTTGGCTTCCTGCTTTTTCTTGTTATTTTCCCTCTTATCTGGTCACTGTATCTCAGCTTTTGTGAATACTCGGCTAACGCAGCGAAGCCGCCGGTATTTATTGGGATTCAGAATTACAGCTCTCTCTTGCGGGAGAAAGAGGTTTGGGATCGGTTTGTCATTACCGGGAAGTTTGTGTTCCTTGCTGTTGCTATCGAGTTTTTCCTCGGTTTTGGTATCGCTATGCTTCTTAACCGTGAGTTTTATGGAAGGGAGATTGTGACGACCCTTTTCTTTCTCCCTATGATGTTTTCTCCGGCGGTAGTAGGGAAATTCTTTCGCTTCATGATGGATACCAATTGGGGCGTGATAAACTACCTCTTAGGAAGATTTTTTGGGATTCCCAAAATCCCGTGGACGACAAGTTTTGAGTATGCTCTCTATTCACTTGTCTTTGTTGATGTTTGGATTTGGACACCTTTCATGATTCTTCTTAGCCTTGCAGGTCTTTCCAGTGTGCCGAAATACCTTTACGAAGCTGCTGATGTTGATCGGGCTTCGGGATGGTTCAAATTCCGCTATATAACTTTACCCTATGTTGGTCCAATTCTTGTTCTTGCGGTTCTTTTCCGAACCATGGATGCTTTCCGTTTTTTCGACACTGTGTATGTTCTCACCGACGGTGGTCCAGGATATGCCACCCAAACCATTCCCTTTTACATATATAAACTCGCTTTCTCTTTCTGGAGAACTGGGAAGTCGTGTGCCCTTGCCTATGTTCTTCTTATTATCGTCGTAGCGCTGAGTAACCTTTATATCACCTATCTCAACCGTCTAAGGCGTGCTTGAGGGAGGGGACGGTCATGTATGAGTTTCAACGTAGGGCCTTGAAAAATAGGATGATTGCGATTGTTCTTCTCGTTCTTCTTGTTGTGTACCTCTTCCCTATATACTGGATGTTCTCAACAGCCACGAAAACAAAAGCAGAAGCCTTTGCCTTGCCACCCTCGTGGATTTGGCGTCCTAAAATAGAAAACTTTCGGAGCATCTTCTATGTTGGTGCTGGAGGAGCGCTTGGAAGGGTTCGGGGTATCGAGGTAAAACCTCAACCTTCTGCCTTCCTTCGTCAACTTGGCAATAGCATCATAGTTTCTTTTGTGAGTACCCTCCTTGCGACGTTCCTTGGAGCACTTTCTGGATACGTTTTCTCGAGAATGCGCGTTCGAGGAAAGGACGACTTGCTTTTTGTGATTCTGAGTAGCCGTATGCTTCCACCGGTAGTTATAGCCATTCCCCTTGTAATGATGTACCGAGCCCTGGGGCTTTTTGATACCCGTTTTGGGTTGATTATCATGTACACGGTGTTTAACCTTGCCTTTGCGGTTTGGATGATGCGAAGTTTTGTCGATGATATTCCTCGGGAATATGAAGAGGCAGCTCTTGTCGATGGGTATTCCCGTTTTCAAGCGTTTTTCAAGTTCATTTTTCCAGAAATGCGGGTCGGTATGGTAGCCACAGCTATTTTTAGCCTTATCATGACCTGGAACGAGTTCACTTTCTCGCTCCTCCTCACTGGAGAGCGCGCTCGTACTGCAGTTCCCTCAATCGCTCACTCCCTTGGGACAGCAGGGGTGAATTGGGGTCACATTGCTGCAGGATCGTTCCTTATGGTGCTTCCTGTGGTGATCTTCACATTCCTCCTTGGGGGAAACCTCATCCGAGGCTTTACCTTTGGAGCCATAAAGGAGTAGGTAAGCATGAAATGCTTAGCGCGTGCCAAAAAGTTTATGGAACCACTTTCTATCATCCTCATTGTCTTTGGTATTTTTAGCCTCTGCCAGCCTTTTACGTTTTTTCTTTACCACTATGGGTTTGCTTTCCTTGGGGTGGGAACGGGACTCTATATTCTCTTCTCCCATGTTCCTTCCTTGAATGACCTTGCTGAAGAAAGGGAGACATAGCGATGTCTTCAGTCCGTGTCGAGAAGCTGTACAAGCGTTTTGGTCATGTGGAGGCAGTCAAAGGGATTTCTTTCGACGTGCGGGAAGGAGAGTTTGTGGTCCTTCTTGGTCCTTCAGGATGTGGGAAGACGACGACGCTTCGATGTATCGCTGGACTCGAGCATCCTGATAGAGGAAAGATTTATTTTGACGATGAGGATGTGACGCCCCTGAGCCCTGCTGCTCGAAACATTGCCTTTGTTTTCCAGCTGTATGCCTTATATCCCCATCTCACTGTGTATGGTAACATTGCCTTCCCTCTTCGGGCTGAAGGATTGCCGAAGGCAGAGGTTCATCGGAGGGTTCATGAAGTCGCGCAGCTTCTGCAGATTGAGGATATCCTCCACTTGAAGCCTCGCAAGCTCACCGGTGGTCAGAAGCAACGAGTGGCTCTGGCTCGAGCAATAGTCCGCCGTCCCAGGGTATTTCTCCTCGACGAACCGCTTTCGAACATCGATGCAAAACTCAGAGAAATGACCAGGGCGGAGCTCAAAAAGCTCCAGCGTTCTCTTAAGGCTACAACTATTTACGTTACCCATGACCAAGTTGAAGCTATGACTATGGCTGACAAAATTGTGGTGATGAACTTTGGAGATATCCAGCAAATTGGTTCTCCACACGAGGTATATCACTACCCGGCGAATCTTTTCGTGGCCCGTTTTATCGGCAGTCCAGGAATGAACTTCATCCCTGTTGGTGTGGAGGAAAGGGAAGGACAACTTGGAGTTGTCTTGGATGGCAGGTACTTTCTGCCTCTGTCAGAAGAGCAACAAGTTGTTCTCAGACGTCTCTCCGCACCAGTTCGTCAGGTCATTCTGGGAGTGCGACCCGAGAACATCCTTGTGGTAGGAGAGGAAGAGAAGCTCCTTGATGGCGAAGTATACGTCTTCGAACCTTTGGGGGTTCAGAATGTGGTGACTTTCCGTATTCTTGGACATCTCGTAAAGGCGCTTCTTCCGGGGGATATGGTCTGTAGAGTAGGAGAGAGAGTAGGGCTGAGGTTCCGAGAGGTTCGCATATTCCACCCGGAAACTGAAAGACTCATCGCGTAGGTGAAACCCATGGCTCGCCTTGTGATTGAGCGTTTGACAAAGAGGTTTGGAAGGGTAATCGCTGTGTCTGAGCTTTCCCTTGAGGCAGAGAGTGGAAGCATTACGGTACTTCTTGGACCAACAGGGGCTGGGAAGACAACGACACTTCGATGCGTTGCAGGACTTGAACGTCCTGATGGTGGAATTATCCGCATCGGTGACCGAGTTGTGAACGATCTTCCTCCCAAAGATCGGGATGTTGCCTTTGTGTTTCAGAATTTTTCTCTCTATCCACGATATACAGTTTTTGAGAATATTGCTTCACCTCTTCGTATCCGGAGTATTCCCAAAGAGGAAGTTGAACGACGGGTTAGAGAGGTTGCCTGTTTCCTCCATATTGACCATCTCCTAGACCGAAGACCGATCCACATAAGCGGTGGGGAGATGCAGCGAGTGGCCATCGCTCGAGCTCTTGTTCGGAATCCCCAGCTTTTTCTTCTTGATGAACCTTTGACGAACCTCGACGCGAAAATTCGAGAAGAAATGCGAACCGAGCTCAAACGTCTTCAAGGGGAGACAGGGGCCACGTTTCTCTACGCGACTCCGGATCAAGCTGAAGCCCTTTCTATGGGGGATCGCGTCGTTGTTCTTCGTCAAGGCTGTGTGGTACAGGTGGGAACGCCCTATGAGATCTATCATTATCCTCGCAACGTTTTTGTTGCTGATTTTGTGGGAAGCCCAGGGATGAACTTCGTTCCGGCTCTTTTTGAAGGTGAGAGACTCCTAAACGTAGGGCCGGGATACTTCACGTTTGAGCTTCCTGAAGAGGCTGCTTCGGTTTGCCGCAGGGTTCTTAAGCGTCCCGAGGTGATTTTTGGCATTCGTCCTGAGGATGTATTCCTTACCCCCCGAGAGGGAGAAGGGTTGTATCCCGCTCGGATAGACGTTGTTGAACCTCTTGGGGTCATCCAAATCGTGCGTTTGCGCCTTAATGGGCATGTACTCCGAGTGCGAAGCGAGGAAAAAGCTCACTTTGAAGTAGGGGAACGAATCTTTTTTGGGTTTAGGAAGGAAAAGGTCCGTATTTTTGATCGCTTGACCGAAGAGCGAGTGTTCTAGGAGGGATGAAAAGTGTTTGGAGTTAATCTCTTCCTCTGGACTGCAGCGTACACCGATAACGATGCTCATCTCATTCCTATGGTGAAAAAGCTTGGTTTTGACTGTGTGGAGATTCCTCTGGATCTCCTTGACGCCATCTCCGTGGATAAGACAAAAATTCTCCTTGAGGAGAATGAGCTTGCTGTGACGGGTTGTGCTGTGGTGGGAGAACGTAGGGACCTTATAAGCGAGAGCGCCTTGATACGCAAGGAAGCCCTTGCCTATTTTACTCGTTGTCTGAAGATGCTTTCTGCTTGGGGTGGGACAGTTCTCTGTGGTCCTTGTTACTCGGCAGTGGGAAAACTCACTGGGGAATCAAGAACTCAGGAAGAGTGGAGACGAGCGGTTGAGGGTTTAAAAGAACTTGCAAAGGTTGCCGAAGATTGCAATGTAAGAATTGCTATTGAACCATTGAATCGCTTCGAGACCTACTTTCTGAATACCGCGGAAGACGCTCTACGACTTGTGGAAGAAGTTGGCAGTCCCTACGTGGGTGTGCACCTTGACACTTTCCACATGAACATTGAGGAGAAAAGCCTGTACCAAGCTATTAAGAGAGTGGGGAGGTACCTTTTCCATGTGCACACCTGTGAGAATGATCGGGGAACACCGGGAGAAGGTCACGTGGAGTGGGACGAGGTTTTCCAGGCTCTTAAGGAGATTAACTATCAGGGTGCTTTGGTCATAGAGTCCTTTGTTCCTGGAGTTAAGGAAATTGCCCGAGCGGCCTCCATCTGGCGTCCCCTTGCTCCTGACAGCGAGTACATTGCCCGGAAGGGTCTCGAGTTCTTGAGGAAGTATTGGAATGGTTGACTTTTCCCTCGTGGTACAATGAAGGGGGGTGTACGGGCCGTGCAAAACTTCGAGTACTGGAACCCGACGCGGATTTTTTTCGGCAGAGGCACGACGGATCAAGTAGGATTGGAGTGTCGAAGGTACGGCGAGCGAGTGCTCCTTGTGTATGGTGGGGGGAGCATCAAAGTAACCGGGCTTTATGAGAGAGTTGTGGCTCGTTTGCGAGAAGTGGGGTGTTCGGTTTTCGAGCTTCCTGGTGTTCAGCCCAATCCCCGCCTGAGCAAAGTTTGGGAAGGGGTGAGTATCTGCCGTCGAGAGAGAATTGAGGTTGTTCTTGCAGTGGGTGGAGGAAGTGTGATTGATACGGCGAAGATTGTTGCTGCTGGGGCTTGTTATGATGGTGATCCTTGGGATTTTTTTATCGGGAAAGGAATGGTGACCCAGAAGCTTCCTCTTGGTACCGTTTTAACGCTTGCTGCAACAGGTTCTGAAATGAATCGAAACGCAGTGATTACTAACGATGAAACGAAGGAAAAACTCGTTGTGAAAAATCCTGTTCTCTTTCCTGACTTTTCTATCCTCGACCCGGAGAACACTTTCACCGTTCCCAGAGAACACACTGTCTATGGTATTGTGGACATGATGGCCCACGTGTTTGAGCAGTACTTCCACAAAACCCCTGAAACCCCGCTTCAGGACCGTCTCGCTGAGGGCATCATG
>JANXBI010000032.1 GCA_025060675.1 Candidatus Caldatribacterium sp. | reverse complement strand
TCCCGCGCTACGGCAAGAATCTTTCTGCGGGTTTCAGGATGAATGCCTGGCCTCCCATGGAGCGCCCGGTCGACCGTCCCAACGGAAAATCCTGAGAGACGGGCAATATCCTTAATGGTTGGACGTTTCCTTGATGTCATGATCGTTAACGTTCACGAGAAAAGTATAACAAAAAACCCCCACTCTGTACAGGGGGGTCCATTAAATGAATATTCGAGCTTCAATCAAGGTGGAAAACCTCCTCCATCTCTGCCCACCACTCACCCTCTTTCCGGGTTTCCAGAGGTTCCTGACATGGTTTGCAGAGAGCCCACCACTTCTGGGTTACCGGATCAGACGCCATTTTTTTCATGTCCTCCTCGTAGTTATTCCCTGTATACTCGTAGTAGCTAAAGAGGTACCCATCTTTATAGAAAATGGTGTAATTCTGAATGTGACAGTCTTTGATGGTTCGCAGAACTTCTGGCCAGACATTTCGGTGAAGCGCTTTGTATTCCTCAACTTTGTCCGGTTTGAGCTTAATAACCATGCCAAAGCGACGCATCGCAATCCCCCCCTTATGGACACCCACAAGACCTTCTAATAATGATTTCCGGTCGTAGGACAACTTCCCGGCGCTCCCGTATTTTCTCTCCCCGGATACGCTCAAGGAGCATTTCCACAGCCAGGGTCCCAATGGTGTATGCCGGTTGCTTTGCCGTGGTGAGGAAAGGGAAAAGAGCCGAAGCAAGGTCAAAATCATCAAAAGTTACAAGGACAAGATCCTCAGGAATCCGTACCCCGAGCTCCCGAGCTGCCCGGATAGCTCCAACAGCGATAACATTATTCCCTGCAAAAACTGCCTCGATTGAGAGTCTCTTGGTAAGAAGCTCCTTCATTGCCTGATAACCAAACTCTTCCTTGTAAGTCCCGATAAGAATGAAATCTGAGGAAGGAACAACACCTACTTCTCTAAGCGCCCTTTGATATCCTTCCACCCGTTCCCGACTCGTGGAAAGGGTGAGGGGGCCGGAGATAATGGCGATTCTCTTCTTACCATGGACTTCGACAAGATGCCGGGTAAGGACGTATGCCCCGTACTCACTATCTCCCACAACGTAGTCCCAGCGGAAATGAGGAATTTTCCGATCCACAAGAACTACAGGAACATTCTTCCGGGCAAGGATTTCCAAAGACCTCCCATCACTACAGCTTGAGATCAGGAGACCGTCGACCTGCCGACGAAGCATCAACTCCACATAGGCAGCCTCAACTTTAGGGTCCTCATCGGTGTTACAGAAAATCGTGTTGAAACCATGTTCAGAAGCTTTATCCTCAACACCTCGAGCAAGAGTAGTGAAAAAAGGGTTGGTTATGTCGGAGATAATGAGTGCGATGGTATTTGTTTGGCGTTTCTTCAAACTTCGAGCGATGTAGTTTGGAGAGTAATGGAGTTCCCTTGCAGCTGCAAGGACCTTGCGTCGGGTAACCTCACTGACGCCCTTTGCCCCACTCAGCGCCCGGGAAACGGTAGCCGGAGAAACTCCTGCCTTTTTAGCAACATCGTAAATCGTGGTCATTTTCTTGCGAAAGTCGCAAGGGATATGTTCCTCGCTCTTTCAGGAAACGGACAAGTCGGTCATACAGTAATGGGTCCACGTTGCTTGCCACAGAGTGGTCTGAAGCTGGCATATACCCTCCACCATAAGCTGCCTGGAGCTTATAGAGAACTTCTTTTTCAATGTCCTCCCAGGTGCCATAACCCAAGACGCGACTGTCGATACCTCCAAAGAAGGCTATCCGACCTCCATACTGTTGTTTCAACTCTACTGGATCCATTCCTGCTTTCGCTTCAAGAGGATTATAAACGTCAATCCCAGCTTCAATAAGGTCAGGGAAAATATCGAGGCTTCTTCCGCACCCATGGTAAACAACGATAAGATTGTGTCGGTGAAGGAAGTCACACAATCTCTTTACGCAAGGGAAGAAGATCTCCCTCCAAAGCTTCGGAGAAAAGAACATGCCCTTATCGTACGCCACGTCGCCCCAAATAATCATTCCAGTCAAAGGAGCAAGCTCAATCTCCCGCTCAGCAATCCCAAGCATAAAGTCTGTTATCCGCTCAGCAAAAGCTTTTACCTTCTCTTTCTCGAGGACAAGGTCCATGAGAAGTCCCTCAGTTCCCCGTATACGCCACATGGCTTCATAAGGCTCACAGATAGAGCCAAAGAGGCAAAACGTATCTTTGTTCCGCTCGACTTCTTCGACAAAACTCGGCAGTTCGCCAAAGCTGTCACCACAATTGATGATGTCGCAACGTTTCTCAAAGTACCGGCGATCGTCTCGAGGATTATCAAAAGCAAAAGAGGCAAACTCATCAGCGCTTTTCACCGAAAAGTCGAGAAACATAGGCATGGGAGCAGAGAAGACCTTCTTAACAACACAGCCAAAACCACTGCGAAAAAGGACATAGTCTTCCGTTTGCTCAAGAATGGTGCAACTTTCGATTTTCGGATCCATGTTCGGAGAGATGACCTTAACGTCAAGGTCATAGTACCTGTAAATGTCAGTCTCCTCGGGAAGCCCCAAGGCTTTCTTCCAATTCGCCAGGAACCCGCTCCAGTAAAAGTCCGTAAGGGGTACCCGGTCCGGCTCTTTTCTCTCCTTCAGAGCTTTCACCACCCGCCAAATTTTCTTCTCCGCTTTTTCCATAATCTCACTCCTTCACAGCGCCAAGAGACAGCCCACGGATGATGTAACGGTTGGCAAAGATCGTCACAAGCAACGGAGGGATAATGATAACAAGAGAACTCGCTGCAATATCCCAGTACTGAGGACCACGAAGAGTCGTTAATCCTGCCATTTGCAAGGGCAAGGTTTTAGCATTCTCAAAGGTGAGCGTTAAAGCAACCAAAAACTCGTTCCAAGCAAAGATAAAGGAGAAAAGGAAAGAAACAGCAATCCCCGGAATGGCGAGAGGTATAACCACAGAAAAGAGCGCCCCAAAACGGGAACATCCGTCGACCATTGCAGCTTCTTCGAGTTCCCGAGGGAGATCCGAAAAGAACTCTTTCACAATCCAGGTAACAAGAGGGAGGTTCATAACACTGTAAACAATGATGAGGCTCAGAACATTGTCAAGAAGCCCCAGAGTATTGAAGAGAATAAAAAAGGGCATAGCCAAAGCTACCGGCGGGAACATTCTCTGGGAAAGGATGAAAAAGGCAATGTTCGTATTCCGCCAGCGGTGGTACACAAAACGAGTCAGAGCATATCCAGCCATTACCCCAAGGGTAACGGTGATGAGAGAACTCACCAAAGCCACAATGACACTGTTGCGAAGGTACACACCACGGTTTCCAAGAATCTTCATGACCTGATACTCGGGCTCTCCTGGAGCTGTCCGTCCAAGGAGGTGAATCCACCCAAGGAGACTTGGCTTAAAGTCGATAAAGGGGAAGAACTTGGGCCGTGGAGCATAAACTGTTTCGTGCTCCTTGAAAGAGGTTACCACATTGTAATAAATGGGGAAGAGCGTGAAAAGGAGCCAAAAAAGGAGAACAGCGTAAATACCTATTTTTTGCCAATTTCCCCGAACTTTAAAGTACGTTCCCGCCATTACCGCAACACCCCTATCCGATAAAGGAATCGGGTCAGATAGGTGAACATAACACTAATAATGACAAGCTGTACCCAAGACATCGCTGTTCCATACCCAAGGTTAAAAGCTCGAAAGCCCTTAAGGTAAATGTAAAAGTTCAGCGTTTCCGTAGCAGTTCCTGGTCCCCCTCCGGTAAGGACATACACGGTATCGAAAACCTTAAAAGCATCGATGACACGTAAAAGCACCACAGTAATAATGACCGGAAAAGCCACAGGAAGCGTAATGTGAAAGAACACATGAGCATGGGAAGCACCGTCAACAAGAGCCGCCTCATAGAGTTCTTCGGAAATTGATTCAAAAGCGGCAAGAATTGTAAAAATCATGAAAGGCGTCCATTGCCATACATCAACAAGTATGAGGGAAAGAAACGCTGTCCCACCTTTTCCTAACCACTCTACCGGTGCTATACCAAACCAGCTCAAAAAGTAGTTAAGCGGTCCTCGATTGTAATCGAGAATCATTTTCCAGACGTACGAAATGGCCACAGGGGAAAGAAGCATAGGAAGCATGTACGCGACTCGGAAAAAGTGCTTCCCTATCACATCTTTTTGGAGAATCATGGCAAGCAAGATACCAAGACCAAGCTCAAGCCCCACAGCTGATCCAACGTAGAGAAAGGAAAGCAGAAAAGCATGCGTAAAGCGAGGATCGCGGGTCATATCGAGAAAGTTTTTAAGACCTACAAATCGCAATCCTCCCGTTCCCGGTGTCCACTGACTCAAAGACACAAGGATAGAGAAAACCAAGGGGAAAATAGCAAGAGCAAGGATAAAAATGAGAACAGGAAGTATCATCGCATACTTTATACGTCGTTCTGCCCGTATAGCCATACGCTCCACTCCAAAATGAAAAAACCCCACCCCAAGAAGGGGTGGGGAGAGTATTACTCAAGACCTAAGTGTTGCCGGTAAAACTTCGTCTGCGCCTCTTTCCCAAGACGCTCGGTGATAGCGTTCCATTCCGCTGCGCAGTCATTCATAGCGTCCTGTACCGATTTCTCCCCAGAAAGTGCTACAGTGAGATGGAGTTCATACACATCCATGTACTCAGCAGAACCGGGGATACGAATGTCGATGACCGCGTTGGGATGGTCAGTTACAGCAAGGGTATTGGCAATGTACTCACGAGCTTCTTCTTCGGTCCATCCTGCCTGAACCCAAGGCTCCAGATTCTCCATATGGGATTTCCTCCAAGGTTGGTATCCGGAGAAGGGGTTAGCCACGTCCTTCGCACTAACTTCGGGGCTTATCATATACTTTATGAAATCCCAGCAAAGGTCTGGATAGTCAGTGGTCGAAGTAATGTAGAAAGACCAACCATTGAAACAATGCACTGGAGCATAGTGAACGTCTTCAGTTTGTACCCACTCACCTTTTTGCCAGTCCCAGTACTCCTTTGTCCCCGGCGGAAGCGCATATCCAATGAGCCCTTTAACCTTTGATTGAACGTCGTGGGAATTTGGACCAATGTCACCCCAGTCAATAGCCATAGCTGCATGTCCCAAAATCATTTCGTTAATCACGTCACCCCGTACCCAATCAAGGCCAGGACCACACCCTCGTTTCCCCATTTCAATGAATTTCTCGATTCCTCTCACCCATCCAGGGCTATTCACAAGAGGAGTCATATCAGGCTGGAAATAGAGGATACCCTGAGCTGGGGCCTTGTCCCTGGGCACAACAACATAGGGAGCAACCCAAGGAAGGGAGTAGAAATATGTCTGGGCGCCGCGTTTTGTGCTTCGCACAAAGCCATATTCAATTTCTCCATCGTTATCCCAATCCCATCCGTTGAAGAACTCAGCAACATCGATGAGTTCATCCAAAGTCTTCGGGGGAACATTGTACTCGTAACCATATTTTTCCTTGAACTTCGCCCGATAATCGGGATTTCCAAGGACATCCTTGCGGTAGAAAAGGTACATGTTGTCGTTGTCACAGATGAGTCCATACGTCTTGCCACCGAACATATTCTTCAGTTTAATCCCATCGGGCACATCGGTTTCGTACTGAACCTCTGGGTCTTTCAGGTAGTCGTCAAGAGGAATAACGTACCCCCACCCTACCAGGTCGGCCATCCAAATATTTCCGGCAAGGAGAATATCAAAAGCTTTGCTTCGAGTCGCCGCAGCTTGTTGCATCTTAGGGAAGAGGTCCGCAAAATCTGCCTCAATCACTTCCACTCGGTTTCCGGTCATTTTCCCCCACTCTTCACCGTGGACTTTCACTGGGCCGCTGACCCAGGGACCAGTCATAGCGAGGACTTTGATGGTCTTTCCTTCTCCCCACGCCGCCACACTCAAGGCAAGAACCACAAAACACACCACAAAAACACCAACAAATCCCTTCCTCATAGTTGCAAACCCTCCTTATCGGTAGTCTGTGTGGAGAGGAAAAACAGAAGGCTCCAACAATTTACCCTTTTCACCCCTCCTTTCTGCAATCGATTTAGCTTTAATTGTATCCAAAAAACTCCTTTTTGTCAAAGCATTCTGGAAAACCAATCGGAAAAATTATCGCAAACGATTTCAATAAAAGCACCTGTACAGTTCCTGCAATAGGCGCCAAGATTTCTCCAAAATAGAAACTACAGTTACTCACCAAGAATGACATGCTACAATATCCCAAAAAGGTATACGGAGGAAACCATGAACCCTTTCCGCTTCGGCAAAGAATACATTCCTGAGTGCTTCATCGACCGGGAAAAGGAGTACACTACGGTGTGCTCCGGCGTTGAGAGCGGTTTGAACCTTGTCCTTATCGCTCCACGGCGTTTTGGGAAAACTTGGCTCCTGCAGAAGTTCAGGCGAGAGAGTCATTTCCCCGTGCTCTACGTGGACCTTTTTGGCGTACTCACTCCTCAAGACTTTGCTACCCATCTCATCCAGGAGGCGTATGCGGTCCTCAAAGAAGAAAACCCGGTAGCCTTTATCTCCCAACATTTGCGAAAACTCGCCCATCACGTGTCGTTCAACCTCACCCTCAAAGGCGTTTCTTTCTCCCTCAACCCCACCATCCCCGAAACAGAAATCCTCGCCGAGGCACTCCACCTCCCGCAAAGCCTGGCGAAGGCATTGAAGCGGCAAGTTGTGGTTGTCCTCGACGAGTTCCAAGAGTACGAGCGGATTCTCCCAGAACTCCCAGGATACATTCGCAGCGTATTCCAGAAACAGGAAAAAGTGAGCTACATCTTCTCTGGTTCCCGAAAACACATGTTGGAAAAGCTCTTCTTCCAGGCGAGCGGCCCGCTGTACTACTCGGCAAAACGGGTTGACCTGGGGAGCTTCCTCCCCAAGGAGGAAACCATACGGTACCTTGAGGAACAATTCCGAAACAGTGGGAAACCAGCGCAGCACGAAGCCCTTGAGTACCTGTATGCCATCACCCGAGGACACCCCTACTACGTGCAGTTCGTATCCTATGAGGTGTGGAACCTGGCCACCAGGTGGGTCACTAAAGACACTGTAGACGCTGCCATTACTACCCTCTTGCACCATGAATCCTATAACTACGACGTCCTCCTCGAAGCCTTGGGCTACAGACACCTCAAGAAGGTGCTTTCACTTCTGGCCTCAAAAGAGCGAGAAATTTTCAACCCGAGAGTTCTCGCTCGCTGGGACATCTCAAGCCCTGCACTCCTCCAGAAAATCCTCACAAAGCTCATCGACTATGGTATTGTGGAAAAGCTTTCCCCGGGGAAGTACGAAATCCTCGATCCCCTCTTTGCCATGTACGTGGAGCGCCGCTTCGTGTACAATTAGGGAGAGAAAGGAGGCGGAACCATGAGCGAGGAGCACTATAACCTTCCACAACCTGAGGCAAAACACGAAACTCCGGAAGTCCTCGGAGAAATCACCATCGCTCCGGATATCATCGCTACCTTAGCCGCAATAACCACAATGAAGGTCCCTGGAGTTACGGGGATGGCAGGAGTACCGGCAGCGTCGCTGAGTGCCATTATCGGTAAACGGGAACTCAACAAGGGTGTGAAGGTCGAGGTTAAGGACAAAACGGTGCACCTTGAGATTGCCATCGTTGCCGATATCGACTCCATCCTCATTGACGTGGCTAGGAGAATCCAGAGAGAGGTTAAAAATGTTGTCGAGACGAAAACTGGAATGACGGTCACTCGGGTTGACGTGAATATCCGAGACGTCTCGTACCGGGAAGAACCAAAGGAAGAACCTGCACCAGCCTAAAAGGTGATTCGGTCTCGAAACTGCTCAAGCTTTTTCGGTCCAATACCACGGACCTTCAAGAGGTCTTCGGGAGCTTTGAAAGGTCCGTGCGTCTCTCGGTACTCAATAATCCGCTGAGCAAGGACCCTACCGATGCCAGGAAGGGATTCAAGTTCCCCCTGGGACGCGGTATTGACGTTCACAAGGGGTGCTGTGGTACGTTGCGTTTGGCCAGGACCAACCTCCTCCTGAGGAAGAAGAGGAATGGTAACTTTTTGCCCATCGTAGAGGAAAGCAGCCAGATTCAATCCCCGAAGGTCAGCATGCTCATCAGTCCCTCCGGCACGTTCGATGAGTTCAAAAAGACGCGTCCCTGAAGGGACCTTGTAAACCCCAGGATACCGTACCGCCCCTTCGATGTGAACAACCAAAGGAGGGGCAACTTCTGCCTTCGGACGATGCAACCACCACACAATCCCTATGAAAAAGAATGCACAAAAGGACGCGCAAAGGGCAAAGATTTTCTCTCTTTGGGAGAACGCCATCATACTACAATGTTCACAAGCTTCTCAGGAACGTAGATGTACTTCTTCAGTGATTTCCCATTGAGCCACTGCTTGATACGCTCATCCTCAAGAGCACGTTTAAGGATTTCCTGTTCCCCAAGACCTCGAGGTACGGTCACCTTCCCACGAACCTTACCATTGACTTGGACAACGATTTCCACTACGTCCTCGTAGAGTTTTGTCGCATCATACTCTGGCCAGGGCGCCTTGGAGAGATACGCTTCCTCACCAAAAAGCTCCCACAGCTCCTCGGTAATGTGGGGAGCAATGGGGTTGAGAAGCGACACGAGGGTCTTCATGGCAGAGAGGAGGAGTTCTTTCTCCCGAACATGGACCCCTTTCTCTCCTACAAAACGCAGGTACTCGCTCATGTCGTTCAAAAGCTCCATCATGGCACTTATGGCAGTGTTAAAGTGGAACTTCTCTGTGATATCCGTATCAACTTTGAAAATCGTCTGGTGCACTCGCCGCTCAAGACGAAGGTATTCCTTTTCGTCGACACTTGTACCTTCCTGAGGTACAAGGGCGAGGATATCGTTTGCCATCCGCCACACCCGGTTCAAGAACCGGAAAGCCCCTTCTACTCCCCGGTCAGACCATTCCATATCGAGCTCTGGGGGACCCGCAAAAAGGATAAAGACCCGAACCGTGTCAGCACCGAATTTTTCGATGATTTCCCTGGGACTCACCGTGTTCCCTTTCGATTTCGACATTTTCGCACCGTCTTTGGTGACCATTCCTTGGGCAAAGAGGTTGGTGAAGGGTTCTCGGAAAGTGACCAAGCCAAGGTCGTGGAGGACTTTGGTGAAGAAACGAGCGTAGAGGAGATGGAGAATGGCATGCTCTACGCCGCCAATGTATTGGTCAACAGGCATCCAGTACTCAACGTCCTCTTTCTCGAAGGGCTTATCCTGGGTCCAGGGAGAACAGTACCGGAGGTAGTACCAGGAGGAACAGACAAAGGTATCCATGGTGTCGGTTTCTCGTCTTGCTTTGCCACCGCAGGAAGGACAGGTTGTGTTCACAAATTCCTCACACCGCGCAAGAGGTGATGGACCGGTGGGCAGAAAATCAACATCCGGGGGGAGAAGCACCGGAAGGTCTTCTTCTGGCACTGGCACCTCCCCACAACGGTCACAGTAGATAATGGGAATCGGGGCACCCCAGTACCTCTGCCGTGAAATGAGCCAATCCCTGAGGCGATACGACACAGCCTTCCTCCCAAGGCCTTTCGCTTCAAGGAAGGCAATAATTTTCGCTTTTCCTTCCTCAGAGGGAAGACCGCTAAACGGCCCAGAGTTCACCATGATACCCGGTTCGGTGTAGCAGCCTTCGGAAGATCCCTCAGGAGGAGCAATTACCTGCCGGATGGGAAGACCGTACTTTCTCGCAAACTGCCAATCCCGCTCATCGTGCGCTGGAACAGCCATAACTGCACCGGTACCATATTCAAGGAGGACGTAATCGGCAATCCAGATTGGGACTCGTTCGCCGTTTATCGGATTCACCACCTCACGACCAAGGTACATACCTTCCTTCTCCGAAAGATCCGAAAGGCGCTCAATTTCACTCTTTCTGGCAATACGCTCTCGAAGTTCTTCCACCTTCGCCTCATACGGCGTCCCTTTGGTAAGCTCATCCACAAGCGGGTGCTCCGGAGCAAGGAGGAAAAAGGTCACCCCGAAAATGGTATCCGGACGAGTAGTGAAAACAGTAACGGTCTTCCCAAGGTCGGGGATGAAGAAATCGATGTACGCACCCTCGCTTTTCCCAATCCAGTTCTTCTGCATGGTAAGGACCCGTTCCGGCCATTTCCCCAAAAGCTCCATGTCTTTGAGGAGGTCCTCAGCGTACTTCGTAATCCGGAAATACCACTGGCTGAGCTTGCGGCGCACAACAGGAGTCCCACAGCGTTCACAGGCACCGTCTACAACCTGCTCATTGGCAAGCACCGTGGCACACGAAGGGCACCAGTTCACCGGCCCTTCCTTCTTGTACGCTAAGCCGTGTTTGTAGAATTGGAGGAAAAACCACTGGGTAAAACGGTAGTACTCCGGTTCACAGGTGATGACCTCTCGCCTCCAGTCGTAGGAAATCCCCAGGCGCTTCAGAACTTCCCGCATGCGCTCAATCTTCTCATGCGTCCAGGTGGCCGGATGTATTCCATGCTGAATGGCGGCATTCTCCGCAGGGAGGCCAAACGCATCAAAGCCCATGGGATGCAGCACGTTGTATCCTTTTCGAATGAAATAGCGGGCCACCACGTCCCCAATGACGTAGTTCTTCACATGACCCATATGCGGGTCACCGGAAGGATAAGGGAACATTTCAAGAACGTAGTACTTCTTCTTTGTTGCGTCTCGCTCGCTCTCGAAAATCCTTGCCTCCGCCCAGCGTTTTTGCCACTTTTCCTCAATCGCCGCAAAATCGTACCCCTGTGCCACGGAAAACCCCCCAATAGAGAAAAAGCCCGTCCCTTCCGGACGAGCTTTAACTTCTGGTGGAGCTGACGGGATTTGAACCCGTGACCTCCTCCACGCCAAGGAGGCGCGCTCCCAACTGCGCCACAGCCCCGCTTGCACCCATATTATACCAGACTCTTTCTATGCGTCAACGCACAGAGACCGCAAAAGAAAAGAGCAAAGCCAGGGCTACTCTTCCCCAGGCTTAACAACCTGAACGAGTATCTCCCCTGGCTTCACCAACTTGAGCTTTTCCCGGGCAAGCTCCTCAATGTACCAGTCTTCTTCAAGGTATCGCCGCTCCTTGGTAAGACGCGCAATTTCTGCTTGAAGCGCTGCCTCCTGACGCGTTAGCTCCTCGAGTTCCCGGGAAAAACGTACGTATTCTGCAACCTTTGCGCTGAAACGGGGAGAAAAGAAAAAGAGCGCAAAGGTGAAGAGAACAACAAAGAGCACTTTGCTCCATTTCGGCTCAGGAGGAAGAGACTCGGAAAACCCCTTTCCCCCGGAATATGGCAGCATTCCCCAACTCTTCCTCAATCCGCAAAAGTTGATTGTACTTGGCAATACGCTCTGAGCGACACACTGAACCGGTCTTAATCTGCCCGGCGTTGCAAGCCACAGCAAGGTCGGCAATAGTAGTGTCCTCTGTCTCTCCTGAACGGTGGGAGATTACTGCAGTATATCCAGCCCTCTTTGCGATTTCAACAACTTCCAGGGTCTCCGTAAGTGTTCCAATCTGATTGAGCTTAATAAGGATGGAATTGCAGCATTTTTCCCGAATGCCTCGAAGGAGTCGCTCCTTGTTGGTCACAAAAAGGTCATCCCCGACAAGCTGTACCCGATGCCCAAGGGCAAAGGTGAGTTTTCTCCACCCTTCCCAGTCCTCTTCAGCAAGACCATCTTCAATGGAGATAATAGGGTACTTCTCCACGAGCTCGGTGTAGAACTCAATCATTTCATCAGCATTACGACGAACGCCCTCTCGTTCGAAGACGTAAATACCGTCCTTGTAAAGCTCAGACGCTGCGGTATCAAGAGCAAGGTACACATCCCTTCCAGGCTCGTACCCACTCATCTGAATAGCCTCGAGGATAACCTCGATGGCCTCAACCGAGGAGCGGAGATTCGGCGCAAAACCACCCTCATCCCCTACACCAGTAGAATACCCACGTTTCTTCAGAACCTTAGCGAGGGTATGGAAAATTTCTGCTCCCATGCGAAGCGCCTCAGAGAAGCTCGATGCTCCACAAGGAGCAATCATGAATTCTTGGATGTCCACGCCACTGTCGGCGTGCTTGCCACCATTGAGAATATTCATAAGAGGCACAGGGAGCTCTCGGGCGTTGACGCCACCAAGATACCGGTAGAGAGGCAACTCGGTATACGCTGCCGCAGCTTTCGCACAGGCAAGAGAAACCCCCAAGATGGCGTTTGCCCCAAGTTTGCTTTTGTTAGGCGTGCCATCAAGCTCGATGAGGGTTTTGTCGATGAGAGCTTGGTTCAGCGCATCAAGGCCAATAATCTCAGGAGCAATGATTTCGTTGACATTCTCTACAGCTTTGCGAACGCCCTTCCCATGGTAGCGACTCTTCTCCCCATCCCGGAGCTCCACGGCCTCAAAAGTCCCGGTAGAAGCTCCAGAAGGCACCGCCGCTCGTCCGAAGGCCCCAGAAGCCAAGGTCACCTCCACCTCAATGGTCGGGTTCCCTCGAGAGTCGAGAATTTCCCGTGCGTGGACGTCAAAAATCGTACTCACGACACCTCACTCCCTTCTTTTCTCACGATTCGGATAACGCTTCCTGAGGGGATTGCCTCAAGAAGGGCAAGATCTCCCTCTATTTTCCCCACCACCTCTACAGGGCTTGCTGGGCGAATCTCTGCAGCGCTTCGACTTGCCGGGGTAGGCCCAAAGAAGAGGCAAAGACAGGCTCCATCAGGCCAGTAAGCAATGTCTCCCTTTTCTACAACCTCTCGGGGATGGGTGATACCACTTTTGACCGGAATGGGGAAGTAAATCTCCTTCCCCCAGGTGTTCACCCGCCCTTCAAAAGGGAGAATGCTGAGAATTCTCTGAGCAAGATCAGTATCAAAAAGCTCTGCTGTAACCGAGACACCTTGACCCGGGAAGGAGAAAACGATACGCTCAGGCATGTGTTTCCCTCCTCTCAAGGATTGTAGCACCCCAAGCCACTGAAAGGCTCATGCCAAGACCACCCACCCTTCGGAAGTCCAAGGGGCGCACGCCGGTGTAAAGCGTAAGAACCTGGGCAAAGTGCTCCAAACCCTCCACAGGATCGCCCTCTTCTTCTCCGAGGGCAAGGAGCACGGAAAAGCCTTTGGGTTTTTTCAGGAAAGACGATAAATCAAGGGACACCACTCGTTTTAGGTTGTCCCCAACCCCAGTAAGCTCCCGACCTTGAGCATCAAAGAAACGCACCCCTAAGGCGGTGAGCATCCCCATACCCCCATCGTATGGAAACCTCCCCGGAAGCTCAAGGAGCACACACCGTGCCCCAAAGACGATACTCTCAAGGAGCAACTCACCAACACCATAGGTGGTGGTAAAGTATGGATCCACAACGCAGGGAGCAAGGAATACCGAAAGGTCAAACACGATGCATTCCGTTCTCTCGTCAAAGCGTCCAGAAACACAGACACGTTCTCCTTCAGGATGTTGTACAGCAAAGGTCACCTCTTGCGTAGGCTCACTCTTCCTCCTTCCTTTCCATCTTGAGCACTCGGTACATGGCCTCTTCCGCTCCTTGAGGAGTAGAAAGAGAGAGCACTTCGACGGTCATCTCCCAATCAGGAGCCCGAAGGGTGATGATATCCCCCACTTTAACCTGATATGCAGGCTTTGCTACCTTACCATTCACGAGCACCCGTTCATTCCGGCAGGCAAGCTGTGCTACTGGACGACGTTTGATGAGCCGGGAAACCTTCAGGAATTTATCAAGTCGCATTCCTCTTCCCAGGAGAAAATCCCGTCTCCCTCAAGCTCTGGAAAACAGGAGTAATCCCCACCCCTTCCCACCATGACCATGGCCAGGACGGACAACGCCCCTCGCGCTTTCAGGAATTCTTCAAGGAATTCTCGCTCCTTCTCAGAGGCGAAAGAGCGGACCACCACAACCACTCGTTTCCCCGCGAGGTCCCCCACTGACTCCCAGAGCACTTGAAGGGGTTCCTCAGAAAGGCCTAAAGCTCGCACCTCCTTCTCAAGAATGCCACTCAAAACGCTTGCAAGAAGCATTCCCGAGGCATTGACACCCACGATGCAATCGGGATTCCATCCACGAACCAAGGGCACAAGAAGCCGAACCCGCTCTAAGAGGGCTTCAAAGGTCCTTTTTTGGCTTTTTCCCATAGAGCATCCATCTCCTCTAAGGAAGCTTCGGCAACGCTTTTCCCCAAGGCCTTCAGATTCTCCTCAACGAAGGCAAATCGTTCTGCGAATCGGTCACAGGTCCGTTGCAAGGCATCTTCCGGCTGAATGCCAAGATGCCTCGCCAGGTTCACCAGGGCAAAGACAAGATCTCCCCACTCCTCCTCAAGGCGCTTCGCCTCGTTGGCCTGCCATGCCTCTTGGAACTCTCGCCACTCCTCCTCGACTTTTTTCGCCACATCCTCTACGTGCTTCCAGTCAAACCCTACCCGGGCGACCCGAGCCTGCATGGAGAAAGCCCGAAGGAGTGCTGGAAGACTTTTCGGAAGCGAGGCGAGCATGCCACCCTTTTTCCGTTCCTGTTCCTTAATCTTCTCCCAATTCAGGAGAACCTCATCAACATCCCGCACCTCTTCCTCTCCAAACACGTGAGGGTGCCGCTTGCGCATCTTAGCGATAATGTGGGTGAGGACATCGGCAATCGTGAAGGTTCCTCTCTCCTGACCGATCTGAGCGTGGAAAACGATGTGGAGGAGCATATCCCCAAGTTCTTCCCGAAGCGCCCCTTCATCCTGCCGATCGATGGCGTCAAAGGCCTCGTAGAGCTCTTCGAGCATGAGGGGCTTCAAACTTTCCCTGGTTTGCTCCCGATCCCAGGGGCAGCCATTCTCTCCCCGAAGTCGAGCCACCGTCTCGACAAGTTCTTCGAAAAGCTCACCGACTTTTCTGCGCTCCGCCATGGTTTGCCACCCTCTCAAAGAGCGTGCAAAGCGTTGCCGTCGGCACCCGGGGGAGACGAAGGAACACCCGCACCTCGTCTGTTACAATCTTCCCCTCGATACCGAGATGTTTCCCCTCTTCTCTGTACCGCACAAGCACCTCAAGAGGTGCCGCAAGGTATATGCCGTCGCCTCGCTCCTCAACGCTCACAACCTGAGTTATTTTAGCATAAGAACGGAGGCGTGTAATCTCAAAGAGGCGGCGAACCTCTTCGGGCATTCTCCCAAAGCGATCTTCAAGCTCTGTGGCGAGCTCCTCTCGATCCTTCTCTGTCCGCGCCGCAAAAAGACGCTGGTAGAAACGCAAACGCTCCGTCTCGCTCTCCACGTATGAGGAAGGGATAAAAGCTTCTTCCCTGAGGCGAATCACCGGTTCTGGACCAGATGTTCCTATCTCCTCTCCTCGTTGCCGGGCGATTTCCTCCTCAAGGAGCTTCACGTACAGCGAAAATCCAACCTCCTGGATGAAACCATGCTGTTCCGTTCCAAGAATATTCCCCGCCCCCCGAATCTCCAGGTCACGAAGGGCAAGCTTCAAACCCGAACCCGTCCCACCAAACTCAAGGAGAGCCTCAAGACGCTCCCGTGCCTCAGGGGTGAGATGCTTGGGGTAGAGAAAGTAGGCATATGCCTCTTTGTCAAACCGTCCTACCCGACCTCGAAGCTGGTAAAGCTGGGCAAGACCAAAGAAGGGGGCGAAATCCACGATGAGGGTGTTAGCTCGAGGAACGTCAATACCGATTTCCACGATGGTCGTGGAAAGGAGAAGAGGTATCTCCCCTCGGTAGAACCCTTCCATGATGCGCTCCAATTCTCGTCCCCGAAGCTTACCATGGGCCACTGCAATAGGGAGATCTGGGAAAAGCGATCGGATTTCCCCTTCAACTCGAAAGAGGTCACGAATGCGAGGGCATACGTAAAAGATTTGCCCCCCTCGTTCGAGTTCTCGCCGAATGGCCTCTTCAATCGTTGCAAGGCTCCGCGGAAGGACCAAGGTGTACACCGGTTTTCGGCCTTCAGGAGGGGTCTCAATAACGCTAATATCTCGAATGCCGAGAAGGGAAAGGTACAGGGTCCTCGGAATAGGGGTAGCTGTCAAGGTGAGGACATCGATGTTTGTGCGCATCTTCTTGAGATGCTCTTTGTGCATTACTCCGAAGCGTTGCTCCTCGTCGATAATGAGAAGCCCAAGGTCCTTAAACCGGACATCCTTCTGCAAGAGTCGGTGCGTCCCGATGAGAATATCGATTTCTCCCCGAGCGGTTTTCTCCAGAATCTCCTCCTGTTCCTTCGGACTCCTGAAACGGTTGAGAACAGCAATCCGGACTGGGAATTGCTTCATTCGCTCGGTAAAGGTAAGGTAGTGCTGCTCTGAGAGGAGGGTTGTTGGGGCAAGCACAGCCACTTGTTTCCCATCCATAACCGCCTTAAAAGCCGCTCGAACTGCAACCTCGGTTTTCCCATACCCAACATCTCCACAGACGAGTCTGTCCATGGGACGAGGGCTTTCCATGTCTCGCTTGACCTCTTCAATAGCCCGCTTTTGGTCAGGGGTTTCAAGAAAGGGAAAGGCAAGTTCTAGCTCCTTCTGCCATGGGGTATCGGGAGAAAAGGCATGACCCTTTTCAAACGCACGACGAGCATAGAGCTCAAGCAAGTCTTGAGCGACCTTCTCCACCGACCGACGAACTCGTTCCTTGGTTCTCTTCCAATCGTCTTTCCCCAGACGATGAATCTCCGGTTTTGCCTCTCCAATACCAATGTACTTCTCCACAAGGTGGGCATTCTCTACAGGCACATAGAGCTTATCCCCTCCGGCGTAGGCAATCTCCAAGTACACCCGACGAATGCCCCCCACCACCATTTCCCGAAGGCCCTGGAAAATACCAATGCCCTCCTCTTCATGGACCACGTAATCTCCAGGCGCAAGCGAAGCAAGGAGTTCCTGGGGGGTTAACTTCCTGCGGTCCCGTCCTCGGGCAAAGGTATATCCAAAAACATCTTTCTCCCCTAAGAAAATCCACTGAGCCAAGGAAAAACCTTGCCGGAGAAAACCTGCAACGAAGGAGACCTTTTCCGCTCCGATCCCCTCGCTTTGTGCTACTTCAAGGAGGGGAGCCCTTTTCTCCTCGGGGAGAAAAAAGACCACATGCCCTTTCGCTTCCTTCAGAAAACGCAAACATGCTCCAAGATCTCCCTCAAAAGACGGAACATCCCCTATCGAAAGCGCCACCTTTTCCCCTTTCTCGATACCAAGGTACACCGCGTAAGGGACCGCTAACGGCACTCCCTCAAAGAAAACGCCCTCCCAGAACGCTACTTTCGCCCAGCGCTCCAGAATTTTCCAGAGCGCAATCATGCGGAACTCACCACTTCGGGGAGGGATAAAGAGATTCGCTAAATCCTCTTGTGTCCTTTGTGTTTCAGGATCAAAGGTGCGCATCCGCTCAAGAACATTACCCCACCAGTACGTTCGGACCGGTTCTTCAAGATGGGGTGGGAAGAGGTCAACCACTTCACCCCGAATGGCCACCTGACCCCGTTCCCGTACTACTTCAACCCGCTCGTACCCAAGGGAGAAGAGAAGGTCAAGGAACTTCCCCCGATCCACGTGGGCATTCCTCTCAAGGATAAAAGAATGGGAAAGGAAGTACGAGAGTTCCTCAACATCCCTTCGGATATCCGAGACTGCAAGAACAAGCACTCCTTGATCGTGTTCCTTGAGCTCTTTCTGAAGGACTACCCCCCGGAAAGTTCCCTCGAAATTCCCTTCAAAAATCGGAACCTCAAAACTAAAGAAGGTCGCAAGGGTCCCAAGTTCTGCAAAAGCTCGAGCACGTTCTCCCTCATGGGGCACGACGTAGAGCACCGGATACTTCTGCCCCAGAAAGAGGGCCAAAAGGGAGGCAAAGGAAACCGAAAGATGGTGGAGAGAGAGGGAATGCTTCACAAGGAGCTCTTGCTCCAGGTGCTTGAGTTCTCTCCAGAGCGTATCCGCCCGCATCCTCCTAAAGCGCCACCCAGTGGACTATACCATAGGTGATGACGGAAGACATGAGGCTCCCAGAGATAACCTGAGGCACGGTATGCTTTCTGAGGAACACTCTTGCCCATCCAAGGGGCACAAGAAGCCCAAAAAGCACCGCAAAGAGAGGATGCACAAGAAGTACAAGTGCCGTGACCGGTCCAGCAACACCCGCAAGATGCAGACTGATTTTCCAGAAAAGGGAGATCACCGCACCCACAAGAGTCACAACAACGTAGCAGAGGGTGATAGCCAGAAGCTCCCGTGGCACCGAGAGAAAGTAAAGGAACACGCAAAGTGCACCGTACATCCCAACAATCCCAAGATAGGGGAGAAAACGTTCCTCCCGTCGTGGAAGATCGGGGTTAGACACCCGACCTTTCTTTGTGAGGGAGAACACAAAAACCGTGGGGAGAACACTCACAAAGAGCACCGAGAGGAGAAAGACACCCACTGCCCGAAACCCTCGCAAAACGTTAAAGGAAACGAGGGCATAAAGGAACAGGGCAACGGCTTGCGGCTGGAGGACGAAAGACAACACTTCAGCAAGCTTCTCCTTGTTCACCCTTCAGCGGTCCCCCTTCCTGGGCGTTGAAGCGATTCATGGCCCTTTCCACCCCACACGCCAGGATACACAACACAGCCTCTACAGCCCTTTTTTCCGCCGCTTCAAGGAGCGCTTTTTCATCTCCCTCTGGAATCCCAAGAACGTAATCAACAACAAGGTGTTTCTCCCTCGGTTTCCCAATGCCTACCCGCACTCGGATGAAGTCGTTCCGTCCCAGCGCGTCCACAAGGGACTGCAAACCTTTGTGACCAGCCACGCCCCCACCACGCTTGATCCGCACCACACCTGGGGGAAAGTCAAGTTCATCATGGACGACAATGATATCTTCGAAGGTGTGCCCGTGATGAGCAAAAAACGCTAAAAGACCCTCACCGCTGAGATTCATGAACGTTAAGGGCTTGAGGAGGTAGACTTCTTTCCCCTCGAACATCCCCCGAGCGAAGCTGAAGCGGTCTGCAGTCCTCCAAGGACATCCAAGACGCTCTGCCACACAGTCCACAACCCGAAACCCGGCATTATGCCGGGTTTCGGCAAAACGCCTCCCCGGGTTCCCAAGTCCAACAACGAGGAACACAGGTTTACCTCATTTTTTCTCTTCTTTCTCAGCCTTTCCCTTAGCGATAACCTTCGGACCCTCTGATTCTTCCTCAGATGCTGCCTCCTCAACAGCAACCTCAGGCGGCGTAATAACGACCACAACCTCATCAGGATTTTCGGCGATAGTGACACCTTCTGGAACTTGGAGCTCTCGAACGTGGATAGCATCGCCAATCTCGAGATTCGTTACGTCCACAACAATAGCTTCGGGAATGGCATCAGGAAAGCATTCCACTTCAAGTTCAGGAGTGGCAAGTTCAAGAATACCACCAGCTTTCACACCTTTTGCCTCTCCTTGGAGGATCACCGGGACGGTGATGGTAATCTTTTGGTCAGCTTTCACTTCGTAGAAATCGACGTGCCAGACTTCATTCTTCACTGGATTGTACTGGATGTCTTTGATAATACCCAGGCGTTTCTCCCCATCGATGGAGAGCTCCAAGATGTGATGGGTGACTCCAGGAATGCGCAACAAACGCTCGAATTCTCCAAGGCGGATTTTCAAAGGTTCAGAGCCCTTGCTGCTCTCTCGAGAGTAGAGCACTGCCGGAATATACCCCATCTGGCGGAGCTTTCGAGCTCCTCCTTTCCCAAGCTCCTTCCGTCGCTCAAGGTTTACGGTGACTGTCTCTCCTCGTCTCATCGCCTTCCTCACTCCCTATATGAAGAGTTCACTTACGGAACGTTCTCCGTGGATACGCTTAATGGCTTCAGCAAAGATTGGCGCTACCGAGAGCACCTTGACTTTGTCCCCCACTCGACGGGCAAGTTCGTCCCGATCGAGGTGGATGGTATTGGTCACCACGACTTCTTTTATAACCGAATCCCGTATGCGGTCAAGTGCCGGTTCGCTGAAGAGAGGATGAGTCGCACAAGCATAAACTTCTTTTGCTCCCCGCTCAAGGAGTGCCTCTGCACCCTCAACAAGGGTCCCTGCGGTATCGATGAGGTCGTCAACGATGATGGCCGTCCTCCCTTTCACGTCACCGATGACGTTCATCACCATGACTTCAGAGTACGTTGGACGGTGCTTGTCAATCACCGCAAGGTCGACACCAAGACGGTTCGCAAAGTTTCGAGCACGAGCAGTACCCCCCACATCAGGGCTCACCACCACGACATTGTCGAGATTTTTGGAGGCAAAATACCGAGCAAGAAGGGATTGAGCGGCAAGATTATCCACCGGGATATCGAAAAATCCCTGAATCTGCCCCGCGTGGAGGTCCATGGTGAGAATCCGATCCGCCCCTGCGGTAACCAGGAGATTGGCCACAAGTTTTGCTGAAATTGGTTCCCGCCCCTTCGTTTTCCGGTCCTGCTTGCAGTACCCGTAGAAGGGAATAACAGCAGTGATACGCTCCGCAGAAGCTCGGTGCAGCGCGTCAATCATGATGAGGAGTTCCATCAAGTGGTCATTAGCCGGAGGAGACGTGGGCTGGATGACAAAGACATCACATCCCCTGACACTCTCTTCAATCCGCACACGAATCTCCCCATTGGGGAACCGACCAAGGTCTACTCGACCAAGGGGAATATCGAGATACCAACAGATTTCCTGCGCGAGATGGGGATTGGCACTCCCTGAAAAGACTTTAAGGTGCTGCGTCACATCAATAAAGTTAAACATCCCTCACCGTTCCTCCAGTCTCCGCTTTACCCATCCTTCAACGTTGACCTGCCTTGCCCTCCCTATACCCAGGGCGTACGGAGGAACATCCTTGGTAATCGTGGAACCCGCGGCAGTATACGCTCCTCGACCAATGCGAACCGGAGCAACCAAAGAGTTATTGCTCCCAATGAAGACCTCGTCCTCGATGAAGGTGGGATGTTTGTTCTTCCCATCGAAGTTACAGGTGATGGTTCCAGCACCGATGTTCACCGTTTTCCCGATGGTGGCGTCTCCAAGGTAAGAAAGGTGCAAGGCTTTCGTTCCTTCGCCAAGCGTCGAGTTCTTCACCTCAACAAAGTTCCCAATCCGCACACCTCGGGCGAGTTCCGTTCCGGGTCGGAGGTGCGCGAAAGGACCAACTTGCACGTCCTCAGCAAGACAGGAATACTCAACGACACTGTACGTAACAAGGCTCCCTTCCCCGATGACGCTTTCCACAATCCGAGTGAATGGTCCAATGCGGGCACGAGGAGCAAGGACGCTCCTTCCCTCAATAAGGACCCCCGGATAGATCCATACGTCCTCCCCAACGGTAACCTCCCAGTCGACGTACACGCTCTGGGGGTCGAGGATTTTGACCCCCTTGGCAAAGAGCTCTTCGAGCTTACGCTCCCTGAGGATACGAAGAACCTCCGCAAAATCCGAGGGGGTGTTCACATTGGTAAATTCCTCATCCCAAGGGAGGACACAAGGCACGACCTTGTACCCCCGGTCTTGGGCTAAAGCCACGATATCGGTGAGGTAGAACTCCCCCTGGGCATTCCGGTTCTCAAGGAGAGGTAAGAGCTCCGCAGCGAGAGACTTCCGTAGGGCAAAAATACCCACGTTGACCTCAGGAATGCGGAGCTCTTCTGGAGAACAATCTTTTTCCTCCACAATCCGCACGATGCCTCCCTCTCGAACGACACGCCCAAAACCAGAAGGATCAGGCGCACAGGATGTGGCAAAGGCAAGGTCGCACTGCGTCTCTTCGAAGAACGTACAGATTCTCCGGAGGGTCGCACACGAAAGCAGTGGCATATCAGCGTAAACGATAAGGAGGTTACGTACCCCATCCGGCACATAAGGAAGCGCCACTCGGGCTGCATTCCCAGTACCAAGAGGCTCATCCTGAGACACGATGGTCACGCCATCCCCGAAAAGCTCCTTTGCCCACTCAATACACGAGGGGGCTACCACAAGGAGTACTCCTCCAAAGTCAAGAGAACCCCCTGTGGCGATAAGGTACCCGACAAGGGGTTTGCCTAAAGCGGGGAAAAAAATCTTTGGGACAGGAGAACGCATGCGTTTCCCCAGCCCTGCCGCAAGGACCACTAAAGCCCACGTGCGCACTGAACCCACCCGAAAAGGACAATGGCTGGGGTGGGAGGATTCGAACCTCCGAATGAGGGATCCAAAGTCCCTTGCCTTACCGCTTGGCCACACCCCAGCAGCTACTTTTCATTATAACGAATCTTCCAAGAAGGTGTCAACGGAAAGCCCTTTTTCCTTAGGAAAACGCTGACTAGGTTTCCACAAGAAGCAGAAAAGAACCATTCACAAGGAGGCTAGGGAACACCGCTAACAGAGGGGAGAATTCTCCTCCATGGAGCGGGAAACGGGACTCGAACCCGCGGCACCCAGCTTGGAAGGCTGGCGCTCTACCACCTGAGCTATTCCCGCTCGCATAAGTGATTATAGCACAGTCTCCTGCAGGGTCAAGAACCTCGGGGTTCCGACTCCCCACGAACGTACAGGAAGAGACGAAGATCGCGGTCCACCTCTTTTGGCGTCCAGCCTTGAAACGTCCACACGTAGGAAACAATCCGAGCACCCTCTTTGAGTTCCCGAAGGAGCTTGGCTTTCAGAGCTTCATTGACATGTTCGAAGAGGAAGAGAGTGACCACATCGGCCCGAGAAAGGTCCACATTAAAGATATTCCCAAAAATGACTCGCACTTTCGGTCGGAGACCAAGAAAGAACACTCGAAGCCAGGCAACGACAAAAAGCCAAGGGTTGAGCTCTATCCCTACTGCTTGCGCTCCAAACTCCCGAGCAGCACAGATAAGGATGCGTCCGTCACCGCACCCCAGGTCATATACCACCTCCCCAGGTTGCAGGCCACTCATGGCAAGCATTCTCCTGACCCTCCGCATATCCGTAGGTTGCCAGGGAATACCCCGGAAAAAGAGGGGGAAAAGCCAGAAGAAGAAAAGCGCCACGAAGACAGCCAGGACAGTAAGCGCAAAGGTCATGACACCACAAACTCCTCAGCCCGATAGGAACTTCGCACGAAAGGCCCACTGGCCACACCCAAGAATCCAAGACGTAGCGCGTATTCCCGATAGTACTCAAACTCCTCGGGAGGGAGGTACGCAGCAACGGGGAGGTGACGCATCGAGGGCCTGAGGTACTGCCCTATGGTGACGATGTCGCATCGCGCGTCTCGCAGATCGTGGAGCACCCCCTCAACTTCCGCTCTCGTTTCCCCAAGACCAACCATGAGGCCGGATTTGGTAAGCACACCTGGAGCCTTGTCCTTGACCTTCCCAAGAAGCCACAGGGACCTCACGTAATCTGCCCGAGGACGCACAAAAGGGTAGAGGCGAGGTACGGTTTCTACGTTGTGGTTGAGCACATGAGGACGGGCAGCAAGAACGACATCTAAGGCTTCCTCTTTGCCCTGGAAATCTGGAACAAGGACCTCCACAGTCGCCTGAGGGAGCACTCGACGAAGGGCTGCAATGGTCGCAGCAAAGTGGTGAGCTCCCCCATCGGGGAGATCGTCACGGGTGACCGAAGTGACCACAACGTGTTTCAAATTCAACCTCCTTGCCGCCTCCGCAACCCGTTCCGGCTCTTCCGGATCGAGAGGTTTTGGAACACCCTTCTCAACGGCACAGAAACGGCAGCTTCGAGTACACACGTTCCCGAGGATGAGAAAAGTTGCCGTTCCCCGACGGAAGCACTCACCAATATTTGGGCAACGAGCACTCTCACAAACGGTATGGAGCGCAAGGGTTCGTAAGAGCTTTTGCACGTCTTCCCATTCTTCTTGAGGGGGAAAACGGCGTTTAATCCAGGAAGGCAGAGCACACATCCTTTCTCTCCTCCAGAGAGAATCCAAACACCTCTCCAAACTTCCGGGCGAGGAGATGGGCCATCGCTACACGTTCCTCCCTTGGGATATCCCTTACGAGAATCTCAGCAAGGCTTGTCACACCAAACCCCCGAATACCGCAGGGAATAATGTACCGGAACGGGGTAAGGTCGGAAGCGACGTTGAGGGCAAATCCGTGGTATGTCACCCACCGTTTCACAGCAATACCGATGGCGGCAATCTTTTTGGGTCCTTCCTTCTCTACCCAGACCCCCGTATACGGGGGGAAACGGAACGCACAGACCCCAAAAGCCTCAAGGAACTGCACAAGCACTTCTTCCAGCGCCCGCAGAAAGAGGTGAACATCTCTTCGCCAGAACCGAAGATTCACAAGGGGATACCCCACAATCTGACCCGGCCCATGGTAGGTGACATCGCCTCCCCGCTCAATTTCGTACACCTCAACCCCCCGTTCCCTGAGCTCTTCTACGGACAGAAGGAGGTGCTCTCTTTTGGCTCCTCGTCCTAACGTGACCACCGGGGGATGCTCAAGGAGGAGCAAAACCCCCGGTATTCCCTCACGGGAAACCGTCTCTACAAGTTTTCGCTGAAGCCGTAAGGCTTCTCCATACGGTATTTCACCAAGCACGCAGTAGGGGAAAATCATAGTTTTGGGGAATATCCCAGAAAGCGCGTGGTTCTACAGGGTAGAAAGGAGGGAAGAGCATGCGAACGAAAGAGGAGATTGCTCGTGCTCTGCAGAATTTTTCTTATTTTAAAGAACCTATCATGAAATTCTTCGTCACCTGCGACCTGTGTGGTCGAGACGCTGACTGGCACATATCTTTGGGACTTGACCACGAATTCAACCTCTGCTACCTCTGCATGCGAGCCGTAGAAGAGCATATCCAGTCCCTCGCCCAATACCAGCGCGTGTAGTTACGCCTCCTTGAGTACCCGTTGACGATACCTCTCTGCGTCGAGGGCAAGAAGCGCCTCTTGCTCTTGCATCGAAAGGATTCGAGGATTCCCAAAGAGCCGGGCAATGGTTAAGATCTTGGCACCCTCTTCGAGAACTTGGGCCCGGTAGAACGCTTCCTTGAGAGTTGCCCCAACAGTAATCGCCCCGTGATTCACAAGGACAATGGCTTCGGCATTCCGTACCGCTTCTCCTACCGCTTGGGCAAGCTCTTCAGTACAGGGGAGGATGTAAGGCAGCGTCACCACCCGAGGCAAAAGGGCAACAAAATCTGGGAACATTGGCTGGATTTCTCCCCCACCGCTTGCCACCCCAATAACAAAAGGGGGATGAACGTGAACTACGGCTTGGACATCACTGCGAGTCCGGTAAATTGCCCGGTGCATAGCGACTTCAGAAGAGGGCCGTCCCTTCCCTTCGACCTCTCCGGTTGCGAGATTCACCGCAACGTACCCCTCCGGAGCAACCTCTTCAAAAGAAAGGCCACTCGGGGAAATGAGCATTTTCTCCCCGCACCGGACACTGATATTCCCCCCCGGACCAACGGCAAGACCTGATTCAAGAATACGCCGACCAAAGAACGCCAAATCTTCGCGGAGTTTGCGCTCGTCCATCGCTACTCCTTCTCCCTTTTGGGCTCTATTATATCAGAGTTTGTGCTCCGTTCTCCGCAAAACTCTCGCGGACAAAGCGGAGAAATTCCCGAGCCAGGAGAGGGTCAAAAATCCGACCGCTTTCCCTTTCGATGTGCTCGAGAGCTTCGCGATACGGTCGCTCAAGGAAGGCCACGCAGAGAGCAACAATGCGGGAAAGGAGAGGAATCTCTTCACCTCGAAGCCCCCTGGGGAGTCCCTCTCCATTCCACCACTCCTCATGGGAGAGGATGGCTTCAGAAAGAGGAGCAAGGAGAGGGATATTGCTTGCGATGAAATAGCCAGATTCAGTATGCCGACGGAGGAAGATTTCCCTTGGGAGCTTTAGCCACTCATCCCGTTCAACGAGGGGTACAACCCCTACGTCATAGAAGCGAGCAAGGAGAACAAGAGCTTCCCGTTGCTCAAGGGGAAGACGTACCCTTTCGGCGAACTGCCGGGCAAGGTGTTCCACCTTCTCAAGGAAATGCTCACCCTTGACCCGTCGGAGAACTTCCTCTAAAGCAACAAGGACGTCACGGTAGAAACTCTCACGCTCTGCGAGCTTCACCCGGTACATATGCTCCTCTGCTTCCTGGAGAACATCTTCAAGGCTTTGGGAGAGGTCTTCCCGAGTTGCCCATCCTAAGGCGATTCCTGCCGGAAGGGGCACTCTAATCCCCTTGAGTCTCTCTCGAACCCGAGCACAAATTTCTTGAACCACGGTTTTTCCCGCCTTTGGGAGAATGACTGCGAATTCATCCCCACCCCAGCGAGCAACCACATCCTCTTGCCGACAACTCGTCCGAAAAGCCTCGGCAACAAGCTGGAGCAAGCGGTCTCCTGCCGAATGACCAAAGGCATCATTCACAATCTTGAGACCGTTCACATCCCCCACAACGATACTCAAGGGTAAGAGGCGAGAGGTGTTTGAGCGACGCAACTCTTCCTCAAAGTATGCCCGGTTGTAGAGCCCCGTAAGAGCGTCTCGAAAGCTCAAAAGACGCACCGCTTCTTCGGCCCTTTTTCTCTCGGTCACATCTCGTATTGTCACCACGATACCCTGAACAAGAGGATGAGAAAGGAGGATTCGACCGATAGCTTCAACCGTTCGCCACTCTCCATTCCGGTGTCGGAGGCGAAACTCTACCCGCTCGACCATGCCCTCAACACCTCGGAGGAAGAGTCGCTCAACACGTCGGACGTCCTCTGGGTGTAGCAAAGACAGAGCGGATACCCCTTGAACCTCTTCAGGGGTATACCCCGCAACATTCTCTATCGATGACGTGGCAAAGCGGATTACCCCATCCCGAGAGAGGACTACAACCCCATCAGAGCTATACTCAAGGAGAATCCGGTAGTACATTTCATTCCGCCGAGCATCCTCTCGAGCCAGGATTTCCTCAGTCACATCCTCAAGCGTCCCTTCATACACCCCTTCGCCAATCACCTGAGCATTCTCCCGCAGGAAACGGAGCGATCCATCTTTCATCCGCCATGTGGTGACGACGTTACGAATTTCTCGGTGTTCTCTGAGAAACCGCTCAAAAGCGCTCAGGGAAAGGAGCGCATCCTGGCGGAAAAAGGAAAGGCCAAGTTCCTCAAGCTCCGCAAGCGTACTGCACCCAAGCAGGGCAAGCATCTTCGGGTTTGCTTCAAGGACTCTTCCCCCAAAAAGGGCTTGGTACACACCAACCGGAATTTCCTCAAAAAGCCTCCGGAAACGGGCTTCACTCCGGACGAGCGCTTCGGTGCGACTCTCAATCTCTCTGAGGAAGGTGTTGACCGCATCACCCACCCGGGCGACCTCGTCACTCCCTCCATAGGTTACCTGCGCGGAGAAGTCCCCCGTTGCCCGTACACCTTCCAAAAAACGAGCAAGGCGGAGTATCCGCTGCACCACGGTTCTCTCGATAGAGAGAAAGAGAAGGAGGAAAACCACCGAACTCCCCACTGCGTGTCCCCAAAGGAGGAGTTTGGCAACTTGCTGTCCTTGTCTAGAGAAATTCCGCGCATAGGGGAACGCCAGGGCAAACCCTCCCTTTCCCAAAGCGTAAGGGACAGGAAGGGTCACCACCATGGCTGAAGGGGTGATTTGCTTAATGGCAAAGCCGCTTTTGTGGAGTGACGCAAAGGAAACCTCATCAAGAATCTCAAGATACACAGTACGGCCAAAAAGGTCAGAGAGATGCTGGAGGAAGGCGCTATCGACCTTCCGCGCCATGGCAAGGAATCCCCGTGGTGGCCCCGAAAGGTCACTTTTGATAATCCAAGACAAGGCGAAAAACCATACTTCTTTCCCCACAGGGAGGAAGCCGCTCCGTCGGTCCAAAAGGTATCCAGGGGCAAGGGATTCCCCCACCGTCCGGAGGAGGGGGACGAGGTTCTGGGGAAGGACGAAGGGCTTTTGGGTGTTCGGGTCTACGCTCTTTCCGTACACGAGCGTCCCATCAGGCCCGAAAAAACCAAGAAAGTGAATCCCCAGATTCGGAAAGACGTCGTTTGTACAGTTCACGTCACAGTACTCTGGGTACTCCCCACCCACAAACCGGTAGGTATCGTCCCAGAAAGCCCAGTCAGCGAGAATGCGTTCAAGGCTCTTCCGCTCGCTCTCGATAATCTGGAAAAGCTGTTGCACCTTCTTCTTGAGGTCCTCATTCTCAAGACGTGCAAAGCTTGAGAGGAGGACCTGTTGCACCGCAAAAAAAACAAGAAGGAAGTAAAAGAAAGAAACAACCCCAACAATACCTGCAACCTTAAAGCGAAGCGACACTTTTTCCCCTCCAAAAATAACCATTACCTATTGTAAATAGGGAAAAATGTACTGTCAATCAGTACACAATGCAGCACACACTGGCACTACGTTTGCTTTTAGGGAGACGTTCAAAGGGTTGAGCGCAATCCTCTCAGAGGACTTGGGGGAACTGCTTCAGTTCCCCCAGGGGGCACTCGAAGGGATGACGAGAACGTACACCGAACGCCGCTTCGGCCCATTGAACTCGTAAAAGTAAATTCGCTGGTCCTCCCCAAGGAGGAGTTTTCCCTGGTGGGCAATGAGCACTTCAGTTGGGGCCACAAAAGCCGCGCCCGTCTCGGGTTTTTCGAACTCTTCTCTCTCCAGAACCTTCTTCAAGAGGTCATTAAGCGGCGGTCCCTCAGAGGTACGCTTTCCCGCTTGGATGTTCACCGCCGCATCCCCATGGGGGACGTAGACGAAAACCCCGGCTTCTTCAACTTTGGCTTCCTGCACAACCTGCGCAACGAGATCCGTGATATCGATGACCTCTTCTTTTGCCTTGGTCTCGATAAAGAGCGTCCTGAGCATCGCTATCCCCCCTTTCCTTTTCCCCTATTCTACCATGGGCTGCAAAGCCCTCTGCAGCCCATGGTAGAATAGGGGAAAAGGGGGTCGAGACCATGCAGAATTTTGTGCTCCACAATCCCACACGCGTGATTTTTGGCAAAGGGACAACCGAGCGAGTTGGAGAGGTGTGCGCTGCCTTCGGCAAGAAGGTGCTCCTTGTGTATGGTGGAGGGAGCATCAAAAAGAATGGCATTTACGACCGTATCATGCAAAGCCTCAAGAGGGAAAATCTCGAAGTCTTTGAACTCCCTGGGATAAAGCCCAACCCTATCCTCAGCACGGTAAAGGAAGGCGTAGCCATCTGCAAGCGTGAGGGCATCGATGTGGTTCTTGCCGTTGGAGGAGGAAGCGTGCTTGACAGTGCAAAAATCATCGCGGCTGGAGCTTGTTACGATGGTGACCCCTGGGACTTCTTTAGTAGGAAAGCAAAGGTTCCTGGCCGAATTCGTCTCGTCACTGTTCTCACCCTCGCCGCTACAGGCTCTGAGATGAACCACAACGCAGTGATCACCAACGAAGAGACCAAAGAAAAACTCGGCCTCAGCGACGACCACCTCTTTCCTGACGTCTCCATTCTCGACCCGGAGAACACTTTCACCGTTCCCAGAGAACACACTGTCTATGGTATTGTGGACATGATGGCCCACGTGTTTGAGCAGTACTTCCACAAAACCCCTGAAACCCCGCTTCAGGACCGTCTCGCTGAGGGCATCATG
>JANXBI010000071.1 GCA_025060675.1 Candidatus Caldatribacterium sp. | reverse complement strand
ACTCTCCCAAGACATGTCCAAAGACCAGAGGTTCCAAACGACGTCCTTCCCCTTGCAGAGATCTACTTCCCGCCAAACTCGAACCAACTCCAAGTTACCAACTACAACCTGAAACGCCTCACCATGTTCGAGTTGAACCGTCTCTTGGACAAGTTGAAGCAACTTGAGTACAACCTCGCCGTGACCCAACTCGATGACCCACTACGGGTTGGAGCATCTCCCATCAACATGAAGGGGATCTTCTCAGAAGGATTCGTCGACTTCAGCAAGGCGAGTCTCACCCATCCAACCTTCAGTGGCATTATTGTACCAAGCTTTGGTATCTTTGTTCCAGACTACAGCAGCATCGAGCGATTCATCCTTGTCCCAGAAACCACCACAAATGTCAGTGTTGGTCAAAACTTCATCACTCTCCCTTACACCTCCCGTCCATTCCTTGCCCAACTCCAAGCGAATAGAGCGGTGACCATCAACCAGTACATGGTCTTCACTAGGATTCCCGTCATAACTGCGGATCCACCATCTCGCACCTTCTACGAAAAGGTCATCATCAAAGAGTCAACGGCAACTCACATCACCACCGTCCACCACACCATCCACACCACAAACCCAGCTCTCATCGGTCACCGGAGAACTTCGGATCGAATCCTCTCAGAATGGTTTGAGGAAAAGCTCCTCAAGAAAGAGGCCATGACCTTCATCCCAGACTGTACCCTGACCGTCTATGGAACAGACTTCTACCCCAACCAAGATAACCTAGCGGTGTACTTCGATGGTGTCCAACTCCCTGCGAATCCAATCAACAATACCCCACAGGGAACAGCTCCTGGAACGGTGAAGTCGAAAAGCGACGGTACACTAGCATTCATCATCAACATCCCTGGGAACCGATTCTACACCGGATGGAAGAAAATTGAACTCAAGAATCAGTACCAAAAAGCGGAGACTTCCTTCTATGCCACTGGTACACGTGAACTCTACGAGAAAATCCGACACGTCAAGATCAGAAGGGACATCACAATCTATGTTGCCGCTCCACCCCCAGATCCAAGACCAGCCGATCCGTGTGCCCAGTCTTTCTTCGTTCCTGAGTCGTGTTTCATCACTGGTGTTGGGCTCTTCTTCAGGAAAAAGGATAACAACATCCCCATTCGAGTGAGCCTTCGGCCACTCCTTGACAGTGGTCTGCCAAGTCAAGAGATCCTTGCCCAGAAAACGGTGCAACCATCCGAGATCGTGGTTTCCCAGAATTCCTCAGCGGAAACCGTTGTCCTCTTCCCAGAGCCAGTGTTCGTGGAAGGGAAGAAGATGTACTGCATTGTTCTTGATACCGATTCCAACAACTACGAAATTTTCGTTGCGGAGATGGGTCAAACCGACCTCCTCACTGGGGCACCAATCTCCAAGCAGCCATACCTTGAAGGGAACTTCTTCTCCTCATCAGATGCCTTCAGTTGGACCGTACACCAAACCACTGATATGAAGTTCAGGGTTTACCGCGCCGAATTCACCACCTCTTCAGGAACCGTCATCACCAATAACGTCTCTACACAGTTCACCAGTCTACTGACGAACTTCGACACCCACATCCCCGATGGTACCTCCTTGACCTTGTACTACTCGATCAACAACGGAACCACATGGAACCCAATCACCAATCTCAACGCTACGGAACTGAACACGGTTGGAACCCAGATCCGTTTCCGAATTGACTTCGCTACAACCAACCGACTCCTGACACCAAGGATCCTTAAAAACATGGAAGCCATCACCTTCCTCCCGAATACCAGTGCGACGTACATCTCGCGAGCCATCACAGTTCCGGCAAACTCCAATAACCTCGAACTCTGGGTTGACATCTTCCGACCATCCGCCACCCTCTGCAACGGCTCCGTCAGCTACTCCCGAGATGGTGGAAACAGCTGGATACCCCTCACCTACAACCAACAGGAGGTGACCTCCCCGGCTCTCAACTGGGAACGGAGAAGATACACGGCGACACTACCGGCTAACACCACCGCAATCCAGATCCGTGTCGACCTACAGACAACCAATGTCCTGTACCAACCAGCGTGTTCAAATCTCATCGCCATCTTCAGGTGATCCGTGAATGGCTTTCCTTTACACCCCCCATTACTCTCTGGCAAAGCCAACCACTGGAGAAATCAACTGGGATGACGAGATCAACCACAACTTCGACATCATCGATGAGGTACTCCATCAGCTCGAACTCCATACTAGGGATACCAATAACCCCCATTTAACCACATATGCCCAAGTTGGGGCAGCCCCAGTCCAACACACCCACAGTGGTGGTGACATCTATGGACAGGTTGCCCAGGCCAAGAACGCCGATACGGTAGACTACCTCCACTTCCGTATCGAGTCCCAGAGACTCCAGTACTCCATCGATGGGTTACATTACCAGAATGTCGCTTCTGGTGACTCAGATACCGTTGACGGCATCCATTTCCGAGTCACCAATGACCAACTCCAATACTCCTTAGAGGGATCAACGTACTACACCGTTTTTGCTGGGAATGCTGACACCGTCGACCACATCCACTTCCGAATCACCAACAACCTCCTTGAATTCTCCACCGACGGGGTGAACTACACCGTCGCTGGAGAAATGACGAAAACCGTCTATGATCCGAACAACAATGGAATTGTTGACAACGCCGAACGGGTTGGTGGGTACCCTCCACACGCAACCCCAGTCCCAGAGAGTGTCGCCATTCGAGACCAAAGTGGTGACTTGGTGGCAAGGGTTTTCCGCTCAACAGTCACCTCCAGTGCCCCACTCATCGTTGCCAGCACAATCCTTGTCACTAACCTCAACGCCGATATGGTCGATGGGTTACACGCAAGTTCCTTCGCCTCTGCAACCCACAACCACGACGCGACTTACGTCCGGAAAGGAACCCAAGACACCATCACCGTCCAACACACCTTCAATCCATCAGGAGCACCGTTCCTCATTGGAACGAATGCTCAAGGACAGCTCGTTGCAGGACTCAATGCAGACCAAGTGGATGGGTATCACGGCCAGGACCTCGTCCTTAAGAACAACACCACCTCACTCTCCATCAATGTTCCCACAGGACAGACCATCAACTTCCAGGTTGGTGGAACGACACGAGCCTACATTAACGAGTATGGTCTTGTGGGAGCGGTGTACAACGCTGACCTTGCCGAGGGATTTACCTATGGACTTCCCACCCCTCCTGAGGAGGGGGTAGCGGTTGGGGTGGGAAACGATGGGAAGGTGTATCCCTGTCGTCCCAGACAACGATGCATCGGTATCATTTCCTATAGTCCTGGGATCCTCCTTGGGATGACTCACAACTTCCGTGAAGAGTTCACCCGCTCCAGACGCGTCCCAGTTGCCCTTCGTGGTCAAGTCAAAGCCCTCGTCTACAGTGGGAAATCTGGGATTCGACCAGGAGACCAGCTCACAACGGGAAGGAATGGACATCTGGTGAAACGACGACTCTTTGGACCGACTGTAGCCATAGCCCTTGAATCCCTTTCTCCAAAAAGCGTAGGGAGAATCCGTGTGGTCATCCTGACATGAGGAAAGAGCAGCGACTCAGATTGACCATTGATACGTTTACCACCACGTTCCAATCGTTGGTTGCGACGTTACGTGACGAAAAGCCGAATCGGTTCCTCCATGCTGTCCTTGTTGGAGAACTCGTTGATCTGTACATCATAGAGGAGGAATGATGACATGTACACAGTCACCGTAGCCTTGGCATCGGGTGAACGAGACCTCCTCAGCTTCAAGACCGAGAACCTCTCCTTAACCACCCGTCTCCGTCCCGAGAATACAACATCAGTCCTCACGTACGATATCTCCACTCTCATTCCTCCAGATGAGGCTCTGATGTATACCACTTCTCTTCAAACATACACTGGACAACAGGTGACGATCTCCATCGTCTACCAGGAGAAGCTGGTGTGGAAGAAGGAGAACGTGAAACTCGACACCGTAATCTTCCTTTCGAACCCGAGCATGTGCGATTTCCGAATTACCATTGTTGAAGCTGGGTGATAAAGGATGTCGTACATTTGGACTGATGCGGACCTCACCAACGTCACTGTAAGGAAAATCCACATCGACGAACTCGTCACCAACCTCAATACGGAACGGACACGAAGGAATCTGAGCACCATCACCATCACTACCGTAGCCCTTCAGACTCGCATTCTGACAACCCACATCACCACGCTCCGTGATACGATTGCAGCCACCCCACTATCGATAGGGTGTACTGCTCGACATACTACCGTGTACTCGTCTCGGAACACCACTTACGACTCTTACAATTCCTATGCGTCGTCGAGGAACAGCTCAATCCACAGCTACGACTCCTGGTACTATGGTGGCCACAACGGCACAGCGTACTTCAACTGGGCATTAGGTAGTGGGAATTGCGGCAGTAACCAGTGTTCTTCCAGGTGATGCGGTATGTCCTGGACAGACACCATTACCACAACAACACGTATTCGGAGCATCCACATCAGTGAACTCCGCAACGCCATCAACAACCTCAAACAAGCCTGCGCTACTCACAACTCTGCAGACTTCAGCACGCAGAACACTACAGTGTATGGGTCGAATCGATACTACGACATCGACTACGGTACGTACTGGGGTGGTTACTACAGTGGGAATGATGGGTCACAATTCAGCTGGCGTTCAACGAACAATTCTGTAGGCGTGAAAGGGGTCTGTTTCTATGAACGTCGCTTCGCCAGAACTCACTTCTCCCTCCGTCCAGAAACACCTTGAAGCAATCGCCGAAGAATTCATCTCACGAATCGAATGCGTCGAGATCCCAATGACGTTAGAATGCAATCTCAGGTGTAAGTACTGCTACATCCGAGACAACACCTACAAGACAAAACCTGTCACCCTCGAACAGGTTATCAACCTCTACGAACCCATGCGTGAGTTCTTTCCCAAAATGTTCAAACCAGGACAACAGTGTGCTGTCATCCCCTGGGGAAGTGAACCACTCCTCAACTGGCCAGTGATTGAACAGGCCCTCGTCACCGCCTTCGAGAACTACCCAGATGTCCCAATCTACACCCTCTGGTCAACGAATGGTACGGTGATCAGTAAGAGTTACGCAGACTTCGTGCGAACGTATGCTTCAAGAATCCGTTCCATCCAAGTGAGTCTCGATGGGCCAAAGGACGTCCACGACTTCTGCCGAGTGACAGAACAGGGCATTGGTTCCTTCGCAAAGGTTATGGCTCACCTTGAGTTCATGCACCAAGAGGTACCAAACTTCGATTCCCTCGTCCTGTACAAATCCACACTCCTCCCTGTACAACTTGAGCTCCACCACGTCTACAAGGCAACCATCTTCTTCCACGAAGAACTAGGGGTACGAGTCTGTCCGGTGAGTTTGGTCCGAGATGCCTACTACACAAAGGAATCCATCAAGGCCTTAGACGAAGATCTCACCAGACTCAAAGACTAC
>JANXBI010000054.1 GCA_025060675.1 Candidatus Caldatribacterium sp. | reverse complement strand
AATGGAGCACTCATTCGGGTTCGAGATGGGTACAGGCTCGTTGAAAAGCTCCCCTCCCACCATGTATGCCTTGTGGGAGGGGCACATGCTGCTGCGCTCCGCCAAATCGCCCAGGTGCTTGGGCTTGAGGTTGAGGAGATATAGGCTAAAGGCCTTTTTAGTCGTTGCTCCAGAGAATTCTTATATCCTCAGCTTGCAGAGGCCTCCGGCCCTCGATTCGGATGTGTCGTTTTACCTCCGGGAAAAGGTCGAAGTAGTTGTCCTCGGGGGAGAAGCCTTCGGGGAGCTCCAAGCAGACTGACCAAGCGAAGACCTTACTTTCGAGCTCGAGGAACTGTATGCCATCTTTGGCGAGGAGATTCCATGTGACATAGGCTTTTGGGAAGTTGCAGTCTTTAAAGCGGACGAAGAAGCACCGTTCCCAATCAATCGGTGCGTTACCGTTATAGAGAACGGCCCAAAGGAACGTATCTTTTTCCCGCCCCTGGACGAATTTAAGGGGTATGGTTACTACACGTTCGGCGTTATTTGGCCCGATTCGAAAGGACTCGCTTCCGGAGAAGAGGGTTTCGCCCGTAAAGGACGAGATACCGTATACAACGGAGAGGGCCTGGTTTTCACAAGTGTCGTTCACCACAAAGATTTCAGCAGTCTCCTTGTTCTTCTTTATGGAGAGATCCACAGGCTGGAACGCTCTTCGAACAAAATAGTAGCTCGCTTTTCTCCGGAGGTAGTAATCGATGACTGTCCAACCGATGGCACCCCAACAATCACTGTACATCCAAAAGAGGGTTCCCGCCGTTAGGAATTTGCGTCGTCGCCAGTGTTCGAGGGCAAACTTCAATGCTTCTCCCTGGAGGATTTGGGCGTAGTGGATGTATTCTTCAAGAGAGAGTTCTTTCGGGTCTTTAACGAATTCTCGAAGCATCTCTTGGATGTTTTCTTGCTCGAAGACGTTGTTGTGAAATTGCCAGGATGGAGAATTGAGGAAAAGCTCCTCCTTAGGAATGAACTCTCTAAGCGAAGCAAGGCTTGGTGGAGCAAGGACTCCAAATTCAGAAATGAATTTACCACGATCTTGCGCATAGTTCTCGTAGTTGACTCTCTCTTTCGGATCTTTAGCGTTAATGCTCACATACCAAGCATGACGGTCTCCTTCAAGTTCGGAGTTTGGATCCTTGCCGCCGAAAGGACTTGATGGCCAGAATGGTCTTGTGGGATCAAGGTTTCTCAGAACTCGAGGCATGAGGATATGGTAGATTTCGTAATCTGGAAGTTCCATGTCCTGTCCACTCATCGCTTTGTTCCTTTCGTGGAGCCATTGGAGCTCGTTGTTCCCACACCAGAGAACGATTGCCGTTTCATTCCGAAGGTTCTTTACCACAGTGGTGATTTCCTTTTCCACTTCTTGGAAGAACGTGGGATCTTTAGGATAATAGGCACAGGCAAACATGAAGTCCTGCCACACCATAATGCCGCACCGAGCGCAGTGCTCATAGAAGAAGGGGTCTTCGTATATTCCTCCACCCCAGACTCGGAACATGTTGAAGTGTGCTTTTTTCGCTTCCTCGATGAGTTTTGTGTATTTTTCCCTTGTGACCCGGGGGAGGAGAGAATCTGCTGGGACCCAATTGGCTCCCTTGCAGAATATCGGTTCTCCATTCACCACGATAATAAAGGACTCTCCTTCGTCCTCTGGAAGTGGTTCTTGTTTGAGGGAAATCTCTCGGATTCCCCAAAGCTTCTCAAAGCGGTCAAGTTCATGCTCGTTCTCTCCCAAAAGGAGGAGCACAACCTTGTAGAGGTGAGGTTCGCCGAATCCATTTGG
>JANXBI010000052.1 GCA_025060675.1 Candidatus Caldatribacterium sp. | reverse complement strand
CACGTCTTGCAATTCCACAGCTTTCTCAAGGCAAGGAAGGGCTTCTCGAGCCCGAGGCTTGCTAAACTGCATCAGGGCAAAACCAAGGTAGAAGTAATCCTCTCCACTCCCCCGGAGAGTCACAGCCTTTGCGAAGAGTTTACGGGCTTTCCGAGTCTTTCCTCCTTGCAAAAGCCGTATTCCCTGGTCAAGGAATTCTTTCGCCTGGCCGGCAAGCTTCTCCTTGCACCGTGCAACCCATGCATCCTCTGCACCCTTCCGTGAAAGCTTTGCCGCAGCATGGAAAGCTTCGAGAGCATCTCTATACCTCCCAAGCTCGTAGAGTGCAACACCAAGCCAATGGTAGTCCTCCCCCTCACCCCGCTGGCGTACAAGACGCTGCAGGGAAACCAGGGCTTCACTGTATCGGCGTTCACGAACAAGGTACTTTCCCCTGGCCAGAAGTTCATCGGGATCCTGCAGCTCTGCCTGAGAAGGCAGAAGAGTAATCTTTGCCCCCCTTTCGAGTTCTGCAATGAGCATCAAAAGCCGCTGAGTATCGATTCCTTCTCCACCAAGGAGCACGGCTTGCTTGAAACACCGTATGGCTTCTCCAGTTCTCCCTTCTTGGAGGAGAGCATGTCCAAGCCAGGAGTAGTCAATCCCCTTACCCCGCTTGCGAGCCGCCTCCTCAAGATGCGCAAGAGCCTTTTTGTACTCCCCAACCTCAAGGAGCGTGGTTCCTAACCAGTGGTGGTCACCACCATCCCCTCGAAGTCGTACCGCCCCATCGTTTTCTCCGCCACATAATCAAGATCCACATCCGAGGCAAGGGGCATGTGACGGGTGTGAATCCCAAGAATTTCTCGCCTCCCCTGTATATCCGGAACACCAATGTGTATCTCATACCCAAAGCGACCTTCTCGACGCAGAGCAGGGTCAATGGCATCAATTCGATTTGTCGTCCCAACAACTATGACACCCTTAAGCCCTTTGAGTCCATCAAGCTCTGTAAGAAGGGTGGCAACAACACGGTGCTCCTGCTCATGGTATGCCTTATCTCGTCTTGGAGCCAAGGCATCGAGCTCATCAAAGAGAATAACCGCTGGAGCGTTCTTTCGTGCTTCGGCAAAGATCTCCCGAATCCGCCGCTCGCTCTCACCATACCACATGCTGAAAACCTCAGGGCCACTCACGTAGTAGAACTTCGCTCCCACCTCGTTCGCCAAAGCTCTTGCGATGAGCGTTTTTCCCGTTCCCGGAGGACCGTAGAGGATAACCCCCTTCGGCTGTGATACTCCAAGGTGCTGGAAAATTTCAGGAAAGCGGACAGGATACTCCACAAGCTCCCGTACCATCCGGATTTCCCTACTAAGTCCCCCGA
>JANXBI010000033.1 GCA_025060675.1 Candidatus Caldatribacterium sp. | reverse complement strand
TCTCGAGGATTGCAAAGCGTGCTTTCGTCAGGAAGCTTGAGAAATCTTCGAAAATCCTTTCGGGGATGGCTTTAGTCTCTCTTTCATCTTTCCTAATTTCCTAATCCCGAAAATGATAGGGTTTCGAGGTACGTTTCTAAGTATTTAGCAAGTGCTAAAAGTGGCCAGCGGTTTTCGATAAGTGCTTATCGACCCGCCTTCGAGTGCTTTCCTGACATTCAAGGCCAAAATCTTCGAGGAAACAAGCTTCAAAACCTTCTCACTTCAAAACTCCCTTTCCATGGCTAACGCCTTCGAGGTTTTAGAAGGGGGGAAGCGGGAAAAGGGGGAAATTGCTGAAACTCGCTCCACAAGAGGCTTTGGCGCCCCCAAGCGGATTTGAACCGCTGCCGTCGCCTTGAAAGGGCGATGTCCTAACCTGGCTAGACGATGGGGGCGCAGGCAAGCCTTATTGTACAGAAAAGGTCATAAAAAGGCAAGAAGGAGAAGGAATTTTCTTGCGCTCACTCCCTGATAATAGCACTTGTGGGGCAAGAGTCGATAGCCTCATCAACACAGCTTGCGTTGATATCCGCACCACTCTTGACAACACTTTTTCCGTTAGCGTTCATCTCAAAAACATCGGGACAGATTTGGACACAGAGTTCACAACCGATGCAGAGTTCTTCATCGACCCGGAGTGCCATAAAGTATCTCCTCCTTTGCATGGAGTTCAAACCAGGAGACATTATAACAAAGGGGTAAAGCTTTTTCTACCTTCAAGCCTTTAACCCCCAACCACGAAAACCCCTCAAATGTATCCGCCACGATGTCACCCTTCTGAAAACACCAAAGACTGTGTCTATGGAGCTAGCTGCACCAGCAACTTTTCTTGCCTCTTTGAGGACCTGCCTATCTGCGCATTAGGTAATGCAGACCGCCAATACCTCGAACATCTTCCCCAATACCATCCCTCTCTACCAAGCCCATTCTCCCTGAGACCACAAAAGACGTCGTATCTCCTCCTCTCCAAAGCCAAAGTAGTGCCCTATCTCGTGCAAAAGTACCTCCCTTACCTTTTCCCGAAATTCCTCATCCGAGGGTGCAATTCTTCGAATACTCCTTGGGGAAACAATGATTTGGTCAGGCAAAACAAAAGTATATCCAAGCGACCCCTTTTTCGGGAAAGGAACACCGTGGTAGAGACCAAGACACAAGGGACCAAGATCCCGAATCACAAATTCTACGTTCTTAAGTGCTTTCCGAAGCCTCTCAGGAAGCTCAGCAAGAACCTCCTCGAGAACCAGGGCAACGATTTCCTCATCGCTCATTGTGTTCCATTATACCTTAGGCGCGACAAACAGCAAAAGAAGCCAAGGCAATCCTCAAGTATGTCTACCGGAAGCTTTCTAGGAATAGCAGAACCTTGAACAACACAAGGAGAACAAACGTGCAATCTTAACCTCGAAATGGAAGCATCTCAGGATAAGGACGTAAGCCTACAACGATCCCCGAGCTATAAACCCTGCCTCGAGGAAAACTCCAGGAACGTCTTGTCCGTTCTGTATGATGGTAATAAGCATTCTCGCGGCCTGGCGGCCCTGTTCGTACGAAGGATTCACGATAGCCGAAAGCGAGGGGAAAAGCTTTTGGGTGAGCGGTAGGTTATCACCAGCTATCACCTCAACGTCTTTCCCCACTCGGAGGTCGAGCGACTCAAGGGCACGAATGGCCCCGTAAGCCATAGGATCGCTGGCACAAATAATCGCAGTGATCTCGGGATACTTCTTTTTCAGAAAAAGACACTCTCTGTATCCTCCCTCAAAAGTAAAGTCTCCCTCCCGTACAAGCTCTGGAGAAAACTCAATCCCTGCTTCACGGAGAGCCTTTCGGTATCCCTGGACGTAAAGGTCTTCCTTGGGATAGCTAAAAAAACTCTTAGGTCTCGTGACAAGACCAATGCATCGGTGTCCCCTAGCGAGGAGAAATTGCGTCGCAAGGTATGCTCCAGGAAAAACGTTAATCTCCACAAAATTCGTCTCTTGATGTTCTGAGTAGGTTCCGAGAGTCACATAACGAAGGGACTTGGCGTTAAATTCCGCAATAATAGGATCGATGCCTGCTGAAGGATATAGGATAACCCCGTCAACATTCCGCTTTTTCAAAAGACGCATAGCCTCTTGGTGAGAATCCTTCTTGCTCAAGGGTACTGAAACGAGGAGGTTGTACCCTTCCTGGGTTACCGCATCGTGGACACCCCGGAGCTGCTCCATCATGTTAAGGTCGTGAAAGACAAAATCAGAACCGTAAGGAACAACAAAACCAATGTTATTGGAGCGCTTCTTTTTAAGCGATGAAGCCATTACATTGGGATGATAATCAAGCTTTTGAATGGCTTCCCAGACCTTCCTTCTTGTTTCCTCTGAAACAAGATGACTCTCGTTAAGCACACGAGAAACCGTTTTAGGTGAAACTCCAGCAAGTTTCGCTACATCATACAGTGTCGCCAATGTACTTCACCCTCTCTTCTACTAAAAACCAGGGGGCTTTTCGCCCCCTGGTTTTTAGCGTTCCTTGGCGAGTGCTTCATTCACCTGCTCTGCCGCTTTATCAAGATAGAGTTTTACCGTTTCTTCAGAGTAATGACCACTAGCCACTGCGGTAAGAATGTTTCGAAACTCCCGTACCACAGCATTCTCAATATCACCCCAGACTGCAAGAGGTGGGTAAGCAGTCGCGTAGCTTAGAGTCTTCTTAAAGACCTGCCACACCCCAGTGTCGTAGTATGGGTCTTCAAAGGCTTCGAGTTTGGCTGGGAGCATATGAGACAGGTTCCTCGTATAGTCCACAAGGTTGTCCTTTTCAAGGAGGAACTTAATCCATTCCTTAGCAATGTCTTTGTTCGGACTCCCCTTGAGAACCACGAGATTGCTACCTCCAGAGAAAGACGCTCGCTTCACCGGACCAGCTGGAGGCTCTACGACATTGTAAGGAAGGTTGGGGTTTTCTTGCTCGATACCTGCAATGTTCCAAGGACCCATGAAGCACATGGCTACGTTCCCGTTAATGAACGCTGCATCAGCCTGAGGCTGATTGTATTCAGCACAGGCTTTGGCAGCAAGACCATCGAGGATGAGACTTGCATACCACTTCATAGCTGTAATCCCAGCCTCGCTGTTAAACGCTGCCTGCTTGTTATCTGGCGTCAAGAGATCGCCACCATAGGCCCAAAGGATAATTGCCCAGTTGTGCAGAAGGTCCCAAGCGTTCGTCCCAGCAATGGCGATGGCCGAGCCTTCTCCAAACTTTTCCACAATCTTCTTCCCAACAGCTTTGAGTTCATCGTACGTTGCTGGAGGTTGCACGCCCGCTTGCGCAAACATATCCGTATTGTAGAAAAGGCAACGGGTTTCGGCAAACCAAGGCACACCATAGCTTTCTCCCTTGTAGGTTGTGGAAATGAAGTTTGCGTTCATAAAAGCCTCGCTTCCGCCAAACTCTGCAAGGTCAATCTTTTCAAGACCACCAGTCGCAGCAAATTGGGGATTCCAAGTGGTTCCGACTTGGAAAACATCTGGTCCAGTTTGGGATGCGAGGGCGACAGAGATTTTCTGCCATGCTTCTCCCCAACCGATGATTTCGAAGTTCACTTTGTAGCCAGTCCGAGCCTCAAATTCCTTTGCCTTCTCCTCAAGCCAAGGAACATGCGTCTCATCTGGAGCATTAGGCATGAGCCAAAAAGTGATGGACTTCTGGGCAATTGCTGTCACCGATGTCAAAAGTGCCACAACAATAACACCAACTCCAAGAATCCACGACCACCGCACAATAGGTCCCTCCTTTCTCTTATTGTCGTGGATACATGCCTATCCTTCATACTGCGGAGCATCCTTTCTCCTTCTCACCCCCTCTTATCCTTTGGTTGCTCCAGCAACCAAACCTTCGATAATGTACCGTTGCATGAGGCTAAAGAGCACAAGAACCGGAAGGGAAACAATGATACATGCTGCCATCATCCCCGCCCAGCGAGCCTGTTGTGCTGTAATGTATTCGAGAAGGCCCAAAGCTACTGTTTTTGTTTCCCTGCCTGTGAGGACGGTTGCGAAAAGCACCTCATTCCAAGCCATGATAAAAGAGTAGATTCCCACCGCTGCAATGCCAGGTTTGGCAAGGGGAAGGACAATCCGCCACAGCGCTCCTGCCGGAGTGCACCCGTCAATTTGCGCTTGCTCATCGATTTCCTGAGGTATGGAATCGAGGAAATTTCGAAGCATGAGGATAGAAAAAGGTAGGGCGAAGGACGTATAGGTGAAAATCATGCCCCAGTATGTATTCTGCATGGGAATCTTCAAGTAGTATCTCACAAGCACGAACATCATAAAGTAAGGGATCAGGAAAGAGATGCCTGGGAACATCTGCGTGGAGAGAGTCACAAGAGTATACACGTTTTTCCAACGGAAGGTAAAGCGAGAAAGGGCGTAAGCGGCAAAAAGGCTTATCCCAACAGAGAGGAGCATCGTTCCCACACTGATGATGAGGCTATTCCTGAAGTAATCAAGCATTCGTACCGTTCGATTCACCCGAAGATAGTTCTCCCAGGTAAACTTCCTTGGGATCCAGCGAGGGGAAAGTTCTGGCCGCAGAACATCAGCCGACTGAATCTCAAGGGTTGTCTTAAAAGAACCAGAAACCATCCAAAAGTAGGGAACAAGAACACCTGCGAGAACTACAAAGAGAGCGATGACGAAGAGAATCTTTCCCAGAACCGCTCGAACATCTTTCTTTTTCATCCTTCCCTCCTCCGGAGACGAAGCATCGCCACAGTCATAAGGAATACCACTAGGCTCAAAAAGACTGACATTGCCGCACCTTTGCTCAGGTGAAGATTCGTAAACGCTTCCTGGAGAATGAAGGTTGAGGGGACATGAGCCTTGCCCGGATCGGTTCCAAGGAGAATGTAAAACTGATTAAACGCGTGAAAGTTCCAAATGGCAGAAAGCAGAAGGAGCGTGGCACTCACCGGACGAAGCATAGGGAAAGTTATGAACCGAAAAAGCGCAAAAGGAGAAGCCCCGTCAATCCGCGCCGCTTCGTAGAGTTCCTGAGGAATGTTCTGGAGTCCTGCAAGGAGAACGAGACAGGCAAAAGGCCATCCCTTCCAGATACTTGCCACCATCACCGCGTAAATCGCCCGGTCTCCCACAAGCCAAAGAATCGGTTCCTGAATAAGGCCAAGAGCAAGGAGATACTTGTTCACGATGCCGATGCGGGCCTGAAAAATGAAACGCCAGACGTTGTATGCCACCGAATCCGGCGTAATGTAGGGAAGGAGAATGAGTCCTCGAACCAATGTCCGGCCAAAGAATCGCCGATTCAGGAGGAGAGCAACAAGGAGACCGATGACATATCCTGCTGGAATAGTGACAAGCCCAAAATACACGACATTCCATATGGAGCGAAGGTATCGCACGCCAATATCAGTTCTCAGAGAGAAGACATCAGCAAAATTCTTCAAACCTACAAAGGGAGCTCGTATCCATTGGGTAACAGTGTAGATATCAAGGTCGATAAACGCGAGGTAAGCTCCCAGAAGAATAGGGATAATGTGGACACAAAGCATACAAATGAGCGCTGGCAAGATAAAACGGAACGCCAATTTTCCCCTTCCTTGTGCCGACATGACAATGCGCACCCTTCAATGTCACCGATGTCATTATAATGCAATTCCCACGTTCTGTCAAGAATCCACTTCTACTGCACTTATAGAGGCGCAGTTATGAGAGGGGAATTTCAAAAAGAAAAACACGCTTTTGCTGCCGTTTGGATTACCCTTGACAAAGACAGTCGTTTAATGCCCCTGTAGTCCTCAAGGGGTAAAAGAACTTAGACCTTATCAAATCCTTACCTTTGCCAAGAAGCTAGTGCAGTGACACGCTCCACAAAAGCCACACACTGTCCCAATGCTCTTTCTGACCTTAAACCAAAAACGCCACAGGGGCGTCTTGCCCCTGTGGCGTTTACGCTTCGCCGCACTTTTTAAGGAGTCTTTCCCATTCTTCGTCTACGTAACGTTGGAAGGCTTCAACGAGATGGCGATTCTCCGGGGCAAGGAGGTGACGAAAACGCCCCTGAACTCGGAGCCACTCCTCAACTGGCTTTTTCTCCTTTGGTTTATACGTGAGGCGATACACACCGTTCTCTACTTCGTACAGCGGCCAAATACAACAATCCACAGCAAGCTGCATAATCTTCAGAGTTTCCGAGGGTTCATGGCGCCAGCCACGGTTACAGGAAGCAAGAACGTTGATGAAGGATGGTCCATCCGTATGGAAAGCTTTTTCCGCTTTCGTGACGAGATCCCGCCAGTTAGAGGCTACTGATTGCGCAACGTAGGGAATACCATGAGCGGCAACGATCTCGGTGAGGTTTTTCCGCCATTGAGTCTTCCCAGGAAGCACCTTCCCAACTGGACTCGTCGTTGTCCAGGCTCCGAGGGGCGTTGCACTGGAACGCTGAATGCCAGTATTCATGTATGCCTCGTTGTTGTAACAGACGTAAAGAAAGCGATGCCCTCGCTCGAGAGCGCCAGAAAGCGCCTGGAGACCAATGTCATAAGAACCTCCATCTCCTCCAAAGGCGACAAAGTATATTTCTTCATCGATTTCACCTCTCCTGCGCTTTGCCCGATACGCGCTCTCCACACCCGCGATGGTAGCGGCGACATTCTCAAACGCGCTGTGAATCCAAGGAATATTCCAAGCAGTATACGGGAAAACAGAGGTTGACACCTCAAGGCACCCCGTCGCACTGGCTGCAACAACAGGCTTATCCGCTGCGGCAAGGATGAGACGTATGGCAATAGGTGCTCCACAACCGGCACAGAGCCTGTGTCCTGGGGTGAGTCGTTCTGGCCGCTTGGCCAGCTCTTTCAGAGTTGGCATTGTCTTGTCCCTCCCCTACTCTCTCAGGCCGAGGTAATCAATGTGCTTGTCCACTTGCCCCACCCGAACAACGTTCTCGATACGGGCAAAGGCTTTCTCAATATCCTCAACATAGATGTCCCGTCCACCAAGACCATAGTAGAAGTCGATAATGAGTGGGCGAGGCGAGATATCATAAAGAGCTGAACGAATCTCGGTAAACACTGGTCCTCCAAACCCTCCAGGGGTCACAGAACGATCAAGTACCGCAACACCCTTGAGGGGAGCAAGCACTCGAATAATTTGGTCTTTCGGGAATGGGCGGAAGCAACGAATCTTCAAGAGGCCCACTTTCTTCCCGCGATCTCGAAGCCGATCCACTGCCTCTTTTGCCGTCCCACAAGTTGAGCCAAGAGCAACCACCGCATACTCCGCATCGGCAAGGCGGTATTCCTCAAGAAGGCCATAGAACCTCCCGGAGAGTTTTCCGAACTCCCGGCCGACTTCCTCAATGACTGGAAGGCAATTATCGATAGCCTCAATCTGCGAGCGCTTGTGTTCGAAGTAGTAATCGAAAAGGTCGAGCGGCCCATAGGTTACAGGGTGTTTCACGTCAAGAAGCGGATAGAGAGGTCGATGCGGACCAACGAAGGCTTTAACTTCCTCGTCTCCGAGAAGTTCCACACGCTCAACCGCATGGCTTATAATGAATCCATCCTGTGTTACCATAACTGGAAGCCTGACTCGCATATCCTCCGCAATGCGGACTGCCTGAACCATATTGTCGTAAACTTCCTGGGCGTTTTCAGAAAAAAGCTGAATCCATCCTGCGTCTCGCGCCCCCATGGTGTCAGAGTGATCACAGTGGATGTTGATGTTCCCAGAGAGCGCCCGATTGACTACCATCATAACAATGGGCAAGCGCATGCTCGCAGCGATATAGAGCATCTCCCACATCAGGGCAAGACCTTGGGAGGACGTGGCCGTCATAACCCGTCCACCAGCAGCAGCAGCACCGATACAAGCGCTCATGGCGCTGTGCTCACTCTCAACCGTCACGAACTCGGTATCCACAAGGCCTTCACTTACGAATTCCGCGAACCGTTCTACACAATCCGTCTGGGGAGTGATAGGGTAGGCTGCAACAACATGCGGAGCAATCTGACGCATAGCATGCGCCGCTGCCGCATTCCCATTGAGACCCATGACCATCCGTTCCTGTACGACCTTCACGAAATCTCCCTTCCTTTCCTACCGCTCTGGAACCAGAGTTATAGCTTGCTTGGGGCAGACACTTGCACAAATACCACAACCTTTACAGTGGTCGTAATCGAAGCCTTCCATGGTTCCCTTATCCGCATCAACGATAATGGAACCATCCGGACAATACGCCCAACAGAAGAAGCAGTTGATGCACTTTGCTTTGTCCACCTGAGGTCGTTCCGTTCTCCAGTCACCAGTCTTGTACGTACGGGCATTTCCTGCTTCAAGGATAAGCCCACCAGGGGTGAGTTCTTTCCAAGTTTTCAGCCGACTCATCCGACTTGCGCCTCCTCATACGCCCTCTGCAGGCATGCAAGGTTCTTCTCCACCACTTCTGCCCGAAGCTTCTCCCCAAACTGGGCTCGAACCGCTTCAAGAACACTCTCAAGCCGTACTTGCGGGAGTACCCGGCAGAGCGCTCCAAGAATCGGAGTGTTGACCACCACTCTTCCTAGAATCTCTCGAGAGATTCGGGAAGCATCGACCACCGCAACGGTCCCACCAGAAAAATGCAAAAGATCCCGGAGTTCCTGAGGAGTGCCAGGAAAGTTCGCTACCACCGTACCATTTTTGGCAAGACCTTCAAGCACGTCCACAGCACCAAGGAGCGTGGGATCCACCACGACAACGATTTCTGGGCTTGTGACCCCCGAGTGGATGCGAATGGGGGTATCACTCACACGGTTGTACGCCTTAACGGGAGCACCCATACGTTCTGGACCATACTCGGGGAAGGCCTGGAAGTACTTTCCTTCTCGCAAGAGTGCATCGGCAAGGATCCGAGAAGCGGTTACCACTCCTTGCCCTCCCCGACCATGCCACCGAATTTCAAGAGGTTTTTCCAAGGTCAAAGAGCCCCCTTTCCTGGACCGACACGAATTTCTCTTCGCCCTTCAAGAGCCTGTGCGAGGGTGACCTCGTCAGCAAACTCAAGGTCTCCTCCCGAGGGTAATCCTCGGGCAATAAGCGTGACCTTTACTGGGAAAGCACTGAGTCTTTGCGCAAGGTAGAGAGCTGTCGCTTCCCCATCAACCGATGGATTCAGAGCAAGAATCACCTCCCTCACCATCTCTTCCCGAATTCTCTGCAAAAGCTCAGGGATGCGAATATCTTCAGGGCCAATTCCTGCAAGCGGCGAAAGTACCCCCTGAAGGACGTGGTATCGCCCCCTGAAGCCTGCTCGTTCCAGAGCAAAAATATCCTGGGGTCGTTCCACGACGCAGAGCACATGGCTATCGCGGGATGGCTCTTGACAGATACGGCAAAGCTCTTCCTCGCTGAAAAAACCACACCGTACACAAAAGCGGATTTTGCGTCGCATATTCTCAAGAGCCTGGAGGAGCTCTTCAAGTTCACCGGAAGGCGATTTAACGAGGTAAAAAGCAAGCCGCTGAGCACTTTTCGGACCAATACCAGGTAACTTCGATAGAGCGCGGATGACTCGCTCCAGTGACTCAGGGTACCCTTCCTGCACTCCTCCCACCTTCACAGACCAGGAATGTTGAGACCACCAGTGATTTTCGCAAGCTCTTCCTGCATCATCTCCCGAGAGCGATTGAGTGCCTCGTTGACCGCAACAAGGATAAGGTCCTGGAGCATCTCTACGTCCTTTTCCTCAAGGAGTTCCGGATCGATGGTGATACGCACAATCTCCTGTTGACCATTACAGGAAACCCGCACCATCCCTCCACCACTTGTTGCCTCGACTATCCTCTGCCGGAGCTCCTCCTGCATTTTTGCAAGTTTAGCCTGCATCTTCTGAGCTTCCTTCATCAGATTTTTCCAATTCTGCATCTTCCCACCTGCCTTTAGGCTGCTCGCTTGGGGCATAGTGGACAACCGCTCCTCCAAAAAGACCGAGAATCTCTGGCAGAGCATTCCGTTCTTCCAAGCGCACCCGCGTTCCCTTTCTATTTTCTTCCGGCGTCCTGGAAACAACCGCAACCTGCGGAGCCTCTCCCTTCAGGACGCATTCAATTTGACACTTCTCCCCCCGCACGCGCAGCACTGCTTTTTCAAGGATTTCAAGGTTCTCTCGCCGCTCAACACTCTCTTTATGAAACTGACAATCCGGACCAAAGGCGATCACCAGTCGAGATGGCTCTTCGAAACGGACTTCAGCAAGCTGTAGAAACGCGTACAGCGATATTTTCGAGCGCTTGACCTCTTTAAGAATCTCCTGCCAGGCATCTACCTGAGGCACGTCCTCTGTTTTCAACAGGTTCTCCCTCTTCTGCCCCAAGCATTCTATTATATCGAGAAGAGCAACCTCAAGCAAAACACGGGCATAAGGGAGACGACGGAGATCCCCTTCAAGGGTACGGAGCCGATCAAGAACATGCCGCAAGGGGTGAGGAGAAAGATCACGCACAAGCGCTCCAAGCTCACCCCATCGAGACTTTGAGATACCAAAGAGGGGGCTGTAATCAGTCACCAGAGTAACCACGAGGAGATCCCGAAAGTACGCAATCAAACTCCCCACGATGTCTTCTGGGCCAAGACCCCGAGCAAGCCATTCTTCAAGAGTGAGCAAGGCCTTTTCCAGATGACCTCCCCGGAGAACTTCCAGAAAGGCATCAAGCTCCCGAGGCTCTATATCCCGGAGGACTTTCATCGCCATAGCAAGAGAGATCTCCTTCTCTCCAAGAGCGAAGAGTTGCTCAAGGAGACTCTCCGCATCCCGTAAAGACCCCAAGGCTTTGCGGGCAACAAGGTGCAGCACTTCCTCGGTAACCACAAAACCTTCACGATGGACAATCTTGGCAAGCTGATTCACGATAACATCGTGAGGAATAGGATTAAAAATGAGCTTGATACAACGTGAGAGAATAGTCTCGGGCAAACGCTTCGGATCGGTCGTCGCAAGGACAAAAACGACGTGCTCTGGTGGCTCTTCAAGGGTTTTCAAAAGAGCATTGAAGGCTTCCTGGGTGAGCATATGGACCTCATCGATAATATATACCTTAAACCGAGACTCAAGAGGGGCATACTTGATGTTTTCCCGCAACTCTCGTACCTCATCAATACCCCGATGCGATGCAGCATCGATTTCTACCACATCGAGAGCCTTTCCCTGCCGAATCGCCACACACGAAGCACACTCTCCGCAGGGTTCAGGAGTAATACCTTTCTCACAGTTTAGGGCCATAGAAAATACTCGAGCGGTAGTGGTTTTCCCTACGCCCCGGGGGCCACAGAAGAGGTAAGCGTGGGCGACCCGTTGTGTCTGGAGCGCACTCACCAGGACTCGGACAGCGACATCCTGGCCAACGATATCCTCAAAACGGTATGGCCTCCATCTCCGATACAGTGCAAGGTACGACAAGGGAACACCTCGACAAAAGGCCACAAAATTGCCTCTAATCGTGCACCGTCACTCGATCACTCCCTCCCAGCTGTACCAGGACTGGTAGCTCCGGTCAGGCACCCCTGCGGCACCCGAAGAGCCTTGCGTACCGTTGCTCCCTTCCGGGCCTGGCGGGGTTAACAAGGATTCGTCGCGCAGGACCCAACCCTCAACACCCCTTTTTCCTAGCCAGCGCTGAAAGGAAGGACCTCATGCCGGAATTCGACCCTGCTATAGCGGATTGCAGGTACAGGGCACCGCTAACTCCCCGTCTAGCACGATTAGAGGCAAACCTGGCGGAGAGGGTGGGATTCGAACCCACGAGGCAGGTCCTATCCCTGCCTACCCGCTCTCCAGGCGGGCGCCTTCGTCCACTCAGCCACCTCTCCTCACACTCTCCTTCCCAGGTACATTATAGAAGGACGGGAGAGTTTTTACAAGGTTTGCCTTCTTCCTCGAACGACAGGCAACCACATCGGGAGCTACAAAGCTAGGTGCTATCGCCTCACAGAACCTCTTCAGGATCGTAAAAACACCCCGATAAAATTCCAACAAGAGTACCCGGGCCCTGAACGCTTTTAGACCCAGAAACAATGCGCTCAGAGCCCTACTCCTTTGGGAATATTCAAGCTTCGTATACTTTCTCAAGCTCTGGGAGGATAATGTTCTCAAAAATCTCCCGAAGATTTTCCTCACTCACGCCAGAGACAACTTCTTCGTTAACCCGAATATTTGGTCCCTTAGCACAGCGCTCGAGGCAGAACGTTGCCCCAATACTTAGGCGGTCCTCAACCCCATACTCCTTTGCCATCTTGAGGAGCCGTTGCAGAATGTTGTAAGATCCCCTGAGGTAGCAGCTTGTCCCCACGCAAACGGCCACATCAATCTTGCGGGCGCTCTTTGCTTCCTGAATGCGGATGACTTCATCGGAAATGCGTCGTCTTGAGTAGTAGTGAGTATGGAGGTATCGCTCAGCAAGCTCACTTCCTGGATGCTTGAGCCACCGTTCGTAGATAAACTTCACTGCTGGGTTGTCTTGGGCCTTACGCACCGGGCTTAAGCGGTCAGCGTTATAAAGCCCCTCAGCACGCTTCTTGAGGACCATCTGGTAATCGGGATGACCAAGGGGCATACCCCCACCTCCGATGCACCCACCAGGACAGTTCATGACTTCAATAAAGTCATAGGAACGCTTCCCTTCTCGGACTTCCTGGATGAGCCGCTGCGCATAGGAAAGGCCATGCACAATGGCAACCCGGACCAATCGCCCATCGAAGTCGACCTCGGCCTCCCGGACATTCTCAAAACCTCGAACCGTTCTGAACTCCACCTCTTTGAGCTCTTTCCCCGTCAGACGTTCATAAGCATACCGGAGAACTGCTTCGGTCACACCTCCAGTGACTCCAAAAAGAACTCCCGCACCACTTCCAGCGCTCAGAGGAACGTCAAAAGGCACAGGATCAAGCTCTCGAAAGTCGATGTTTGCCATCTTAATCATTTTGATGGTCTCCTGTGCTGAGAGTACAATGTCGACATCGGGTATGCCATCGTGGATGTATTCCGCCCGCCGGGCTTCGAATTTCTTCGCCACACATGGCATGATGGAAACAGAGACAAGTCGCTCGTTTGGAACGTTCTCCATCTGCGACACAAAATTCCGAATGACCGAGCCAAAGACTTGCTGAGGTGAACGGACCGAGGACAGATGTTCTAGGTAGAAGGGGTAGTTCCGTTCAGCGAAAACCACCCACGAGGGACAACAGGACGTAAACTGAGGGAGACGGGAATTGTTCTGCAACCTTCGGAAGAATTCTTCAGCCTCCTCGACCACCACAAGATCCGCACTGAAGGAGGTATCGTACACCCGATTAAAGCCAATTTTCTTAAGAGCAGCAACAATCTTCCCAGTGGTAATTTCTCCGGGTGGGAGACCAAAGGCTTCGCCAATGGCCACCCGAACCGCCGGAGCAATTTGGGCGACAACAAACTTCTCTGGATCAAGGACTGCTTTCCAGGCAGCGTCAAGCTCAGACTTTACCACCAAAGCTGCCGTGGGACAGCGAATCGCACATTGTCCACAGTAGACGCATTCGACCTCTGAGAGTTTTTTCCCAAAAGCTGGCTCAACCTGAGCCTTCGCTCCTCGACGGGTGAAGTCATAAATGCCAATACCCTCAATCTCCCGGCAAGCCCGAACGCAATCCCCACAGAGAATGCAGCGATTCGGATCCCGCACCAGGGAGAAGGTCGACTCATCTTTGGGGAGCTTTTCTGTACGCTCTCCAAAGCGGACCTTCGTGATACCCATACGGGAAGCCATCTCTTGCAGCCGACAGTTCAGATTTCGTTCGCATACTGTACAATCCCGATCGTGGTTTGCAAGGTAAAGCTCCACAATCATCCTACGAGCCTCGAGAACTCTTGCTGTGCTCGTGCGGATAACCATGCCAGGTTCTGGAGGTGTAGAACAAGAGGGCATAAGACCTCTTCCTTCGACCTCTACAAGGCACATGCGGCATGCTCCGTACACGCTGAGATCGGAGTGGTAGCAAAACGTCGGGATGTCAATGTTCACTTTCTTTGCTACTTCCAAAATATTCTTTTCCCCTTCCAGGGGAATCTCTTGACCATCAACAATGACAACTTTCTTCTCAGCATCACGCATTGCTCTTCCTCCTCCAGCGCACCACGATAGCATCAAAAGGACAAGCTTCAAAACACGAACCACACTTGATGCATTTTGCTTGATCGATAACGTACGGAACTTTGGGCCGGCCAGAAATGCAGGAAACCGGACACACTCGAGCACACTTCCCGCAGGCACGACACTTCTCCGGATCGATCCAGAACTCCCGCATTGCCTGGCATACCCGGGCCGGACAAACCTGGTGTACCACATGGTCGATGTATTCGTCACGGAAGTACCGTAACGTCGTAAGTACCGGATTTGGTGCAGTTTTCCCCAGTCCACACAGAGAAGCATCCTTCACCACAAGAGCGGTTTCTTCAAGGAGGGCGAGATCCTCAAGGCTCGCCTTGCCGTCAACAATCCTCTGGAGGATGTTGAGCATGTGCTTTGTCCCTTCTCGACAGGGAACACACTTCCCACAGGACTCACTCTGGGTGAAACTCATGAAGAAACGGGCAACCTCGACAATGCAGGTGTCTTCGTCAAGAACGATGAGCCCTCCAGAACCCATGATAGCCCCTGCTCCACACAGAGAGTCATAATCCACTGGGAGATCGAGGTGGTGCTCAGTCAAGCATCCTCCCGAGGGACCACCAATCTGTACGGCCTTGAACCGCTTGTCATTCTGGATGCCTCCCCCAACCTCAAAGATGAGCTCTCGCAAGGTAATACCCATCGGAACTTCAACAAGACCGGTGTTTTTAATCTTCCCTGCCAGAGCGAAGGTCTTCGTTCCCGGACTCGTGACGGTACCGAAAGAACGGAACCATTCGGCACCTCGAAGGATAATCGCTGGAATGTTGGCCAAGGTCTCCACGTTGTTGATGACCGTCGGCTTCCCCCAAAGTCCCTTCTGTGCCGGATAAGGCGGTCGAGGATTCGGCATCCCTCGTTTCCCTTCGATAGAGGCAATGAGTGCTGTTTCCTCACCACACACGAAAGCCCCTGCTCCCTCACGGATGTGGACGTCAAAGGAGAAGGAGGTCCCCAGAATGTTTCGACCCAAAAGCCCTGCGCTTCGAGCATCCTCAATCGCCTTACGAAGTCGTTTCACCGCGAGCGGATATTCAGCCCGGACGTAGATGTACCCTTCGCTTGCCCCTATGGCGTATCCAGCAATAGCCATACCCTCGATAACCGAGTGGGGATCCCCCTCCATGACGCTCCGATCCATAAAGGCCCCAGGGTCTCCCTCGTCACCGTTACAGATAATGTACTTCTGATCCGCTTTGACCATGCGAGCGAACTGCCACTTTCGACCTGTTGGGAATCCCCCACCACCGCGGCCTCGAAGACCAGACTTCATAACCTCTCCGATGACCTCATCAGGGGTCATCTCGGTGATAGCTTTTGCCAAGGCCAGGTATCCATCGTGAGCCAAATACTCGTCAAGATTTTCTGGATCAATACTCCCACAATTCCGAAGGGCAATCTTCACCTGCCGCCGGTAGAAAGGAACGTCCTTCATGAGTGGCCACTGCTGTACGTGTCCATTGCGCTCTTCCCGATACACAAGGCGCTCAACAAGAGTACCTTTTTTGAGGGTGTGTTCTACGATGTCCTCAACGTCTTCTGGACGGACACGGAGATAGAGGATACCCAAAGGTTCAATAGTGACAAGAGGTCCCGCCTCGCAAAGCCCCATGCACCCTGTGCGGGCGAGCTGCGGGACATTTCTGTGGTCATCACCCTTGGCAACCGTCCAGTCCAACCCTTCTTGGGCAAGAACTTCTTGGAATCTCTCAAAGACAGCTTGGGCACCTTTGGCAAGACACCCAAGACCTCCACAGACGAGGACACGCCGCTTTCCCGCATATTGCGCCTTGAGTTCTTGGATACGTTCCTCAAGCTCCCTTCTGTCCCTGAAGACCATCGGACGCCTCTCCTTCCTCTTTCTCCATGTATGATTCAAGGAGTTCCCGCACCTTTTCCTCGTCCATAAGCCCATGAACCTCCTCGTTTACCATAAGGGCAGGAGCAAGAGCGCAGGCCCCAATACAGGCTACCGTTTCCACGGTAAAGAGCAAATCCGGCGTCGTCTGTTCACCTTCCCGAAGACCAAGATGCTCTCGTATCGCCTTCAAAACCCTTTCAGACCCCTTAACGTGACACGCCGTCCCATCGCAAACCCGAATAATGTGTTTCCCCTTCGGCTTAAGGGAGAATTGCGCATAAAAGGTTGCCACTCCATAAACATAGGCTGGCGAAACCCGCAGAGCTGTAGCTACATAGGTGAGAATCTCCTCGGGAAGGTAACGGTACTCTTCCTGAATTTCCTGGAGAATGCCAATGAGATTAGAGGGATCGTACTTGTGCTTTTCAAGGATTGCGTTCACCTTCTCAAAGCTTCGACCCAAGGCAACGCTGTGCTCAGGTTTTCCCACTGCTTTCACCTCCACTAACAATACTCAAGGTACACAACTTTTTCCCGTTTCCGGAGTTCTTCAGCAATCTCCTCAAGAATCCGGGCCTTGAGCGAAAGCTCCCCTGAGAGCTTTGGATTCTGGTGAGCGGGATTAATTGCTCGCCCCCCGATAATCGTCACCTCATCAGCCTCAAAAAGGAGGGAAAGGAGTCGACTCGCGCCGTCTTTCTCGTACCGTACCTCTTGCTCTGTAACCCCCTGTCGGAGGCGACGAAGGACAAGGGAAAGGGTCAGTACACCCTCGGTTAAAAGATCCACCCCTTCGAGGATACCTACCGGAGGAATGTCTTCCCGGAGCGACGCAAGATCCACTCGGATTTCCTTTCCCAGGAAACGAGCGAGAATATTCCCTGTTGTTCCTCCACACACCACTTTCTTCCCAGGAAAGGCAAGAACTCGCTGAGCGATCTCTGAATCCCTCTCCGGATTTTCCGGCGGACCCGCCCAGAGAATGAGGCGTCGAGGAAGGCGGATCTTAGCCACCACACAAGTCGCATCATCCCCCGGTCTTCCTTGGTAGAGCTTCTTCGTAGTTTCAATGATGCGAGACGCAAGGGTTTTAGCATCCATATGCTCATTCACCGTGCTTTCCAGAAATGAGGCAATCTTCTCCCACCTCCAACCAAGGTTCCACAACCCCCCGATGCCAGCATGGACAACTCCGTCGGTGATGCCCACAATCCAATCGTTTCGCTGGAGGCGAATGTTAGCCTCAAGGACAATCCGTTTACCAATCTCCCGCCTGCGCCGCTCAAGGTACATGACTCTCCCATTCCGGACCCAGAAAAGCGGTGGGTTATCAAACTCCGCGATATAGGTTTCCCCATCAGGGAATATCTGGACTACTGAAAAGGTACTGTAGGCAATCTTCCTCACCCGACACACAGGGAGAGTTTCTGCAAGGGTTTCCACCACATCATCAAGGGAAGAACTCCGCCGAAGCATGGAAACTATGATCCGGGAGGTTAAGGTTGCAAGGATGTTCGCTTTTACCCCGCTCCCAAGACCATCGGACCAGGCAAGTACCGTGGTATCTTGCCCCTTCTCATAGCTTACGCTATCTCCACACAGCTCTTCGCCCCATTTAGCAACCTGAGCGTAAGCAACCTCCACGAAAAAATCCTTCATTCTTCAACCAGTTCCCCCCGGAGAATACGCATGAGTTTGTTGAGAAGCACCTTTGTCTCCGCGGTCGTCTCTCCAAGAAGGCTGGCGATTTCTTGAGCAACTCGCATCTGGTTGGCGATGACCTGCTGCGCCTTCTCAATCGTCTTCTCTCGAATAGCCTCCATCATTGCTTCTTGTTCCCGTTCCCTCGTGAGATCCACAAAAATTCCCATAAGGAGATGAGACTTTTCGAGGAAGAAAACGGAAAGCCGAACGCAGAGATTATGGTACTGGGGGTACACGACCTCACGGGTCACCGCCTGTTTCGTCCTGAGCACTTCCACAAAGGGCGAAGGATCGAGTAACTCATCGATGCGTCTCCCCACAACGAGCTTACCCACGAGCCCAAGCATCCGTCGCAGGGCAGGATTCATCTCTACAACCCGGAGATCCTCGTCAACGAGAACTATTCCATTTGGTGTGACCGTCAGGAGGAAACTTGAGAACGACTCTGCCTTCGTCCGCATGAAGGGAATGCACATCTCCGCCTCTGCCATCCCCTGGTACACTGCCTCCGCCTTTTCTCGACAAGTGTTGTACCCACAAGCCCCACAGTTGAGCTCGTCCTGAGGCGTGAACTTTCCAGTGAAAGCAAGAATGCGGCGGATATCCTCCTCGGGAACTTCAGGTTTTGGTACCGGCGAGGGCACAAAATTCCGGCGAAAACTTGGCGGGTCAAGGAACACGTAGTGCTCCTCGTACTCCCTGAGGGACTTCTCGGTGTACTCAAGAACTCGTTCTCGCCGCTCATAGGGAGGAAGAATCGAGGAAAGTACCGGGCCATCGATACATCCCCCTTCGCAGGACATCATTTCGATAATTCTGAAGCGAGCGCGTTCTGGAGTAAAGCTCTTCAAAAACTCTTTGCAGCGCTCAATCCCAGTAATGGTGATGACCTCCCGAGAGAGAAATTCTACCTCCAAAGATGTGCTCTTTATCAGCCCTCCTTCGACCGGAAACGCCCTGGCAAAACGAATCCTCCCCGGGGAAAAGGACTCCTCAGAGAGGGTAGAAAGCTCAAGATGTTCCTCTTTGAACCACTCTCGAAGCTCCGAAAAGGTAAGGACAACATCGACATCCTTCTGCACCTCATCCTCCTCAGCCTCAGCCTTTTTCGCAATGCATGGTCCGATAAAAACCACAGAAGCCTCGGGAAATTCCCGCTTAAGCAGCCGGCCATGGGCCACCATAGGAGAGACGACTGGCGCAATGTGCTTTGTGTGTTGTGGAAAGTACCGAGTGATAAGGAAATTCACCGCAGGACATGAACTCGTGATGACACTCCTTTGACCCTCTCGAAGGAGGAGAGCATGCTCCCGGGCCACCCACTCTGCACCCTCTGCAGTCTCCCGAACCTCAGAAAAACCAAGCATCTTGAGCCCTCGCACAACCTGCCCTGGTGTAGCTTCAGGAAAAGCAGCAACAAAGGATGGGGCAAGGCTAGCAATGACCGTTTGACCACCTGCGATGAGTTTCTTTGCCCGGTCAAGGTCAAGGCGAACTTTTTTCGCTCCTTGAGGACAGACAAGGACACACCGTCCGTCCTTCACGCATCGCTCGTCCACCACTTCTGCATGTCCAAAGCTCAGACGAATAGCCTTCACCGGACAGTGGCGAATGCACTTGTAGCAATCCCGGCAACTCGTCCGGACCGTGCTAATGACACCCACGAGGAGCCTCTCCAATCCTGGCCAAGACTTTCTCCATGAAAATCTCCCGGAAGTTCTCTGGGGAGACACCACTCAAAATCTCGCTATCCACAACCACGGTAACTCCCTCTTCAGTACACCGCCCGAGGCAGAAGGTCCCCCGAAGTTCCACTTGTGACTTCAAGCCAAATTCCTCAATAAGGCGCTCGCACTGATGGATGATGTCATATGCTCCCTTCAGGTGACATGAACTCCCGACACAGACAGATATCGTGACCATTTTCACGCTCCTTGCCAAACAAAGAGAAAGGGGGAGAACACTCTCCCCCTCCTATGTAGGAGCTTCATTATACCACACTTTCACACCTCAAGAACCCAAACCTCTAGGGCCGGCGGGAGATTTTTTGCCGTCACGGTGAAGGAATTGCTCTTGAGGTGTTTCACTCGCTCGAAGTGCTTCAGGAAATGCTCTACAGGATTCAGACTAAAGGAGAGAAAACGCGTCTTGTAGTGCATAGGGATGACGAGAGAGGGAGCAAGCTTTCGGACTAACTCTTGTGCCCCCTGTGCGTCGATAGTGTACACACCACCCACGGGAACAAAGAGAAGGTGTACTGGCTTCCAGGGGTTTATTTCCCGATCGCCGGGAACCACCCCAAGATCTCCAACGTGCATGAGCACAAGACCATCAGCCTCAACCCGGAAGACATTGTTTCGCCCTCGCTTTTTCCCCTCTTCTTCATCATGGAATGTGGAGAACGCCTGAATTCTGATACCATCTTTTGTGTACTCTCCAGGCTGACGAATAACCTCCCGGTACCCTCGCACTAGAGCGACATTGTTGTGATCGAAGTGCTCATGGCTCACAAGAACAAAATCGGCTTCAACCTCAGGAAGTGGGTATCCTACACTCTGGTCAAAGGGATCAAAAGCAAGACGTACCCCACGCTCTGTGGTCACAAGGAAGAACGAGTGACCAAACCACCTCACTTCCATGCGTTCACACCTCCGCTACCATTATCTAACACTTCCCCATGCTCTGCAACTTCGCGTACAACCCGCTCCATCCCGAACGGTAGAGAAAGGCAATCTTGTTGTGCCAGAGAGGCTCACTCTCCCAAGCGAAGAAAGCCTCATAGTCGGGGGTTTTCGGTGTTGGAGCGTACAGCGCAAGGCGAGGAACAAGTCCAAGACTTCGCACATAAGCTACCGAAGCGAGAACCGTCCCCTCCTCCACTCTTGGCCAACCGAAGAGGAGATACACCTCGATATCCTTAGGAGCAAAACCAACTTCTTGCAGTACTCGTACTGCCTCTTCAAAGAGTTCGTTGGTCACCTTTCCACCACTTCGTTTCTGCCACTCGGGCGATGCAGTTTCAAGACTCAGCCGGACCGTGATAAAACGCGCTCGCTTGAGAAAAAGAGCAACCTCCTTGGTCACATATCGGGCATGGAGACCGTTAGGGAGGTGAAAAGCTATCGGAAGCTGTAGGCGAACAAGGTGCTCTGCAAGAGGAAGGAAATGGCGCTCTGCTTGGAAGAGGAGCGCGTCATCGTAGAAAGCAACGTGTTGGACATGAAAACGTTCATAGAGGTAACGGACTTCCGCAGCCACCTCCTCTGGGGGACGCTGGAAAAAGGATGGCGCAAGCACACGGGAAGCACAGTACGTACATGAAAAAGGGCATCCCAAGGAAGAGAGGAGGACACCGTAGAAGAGACGGGGATAAAGTTCAAAAGCCGGAAATACCCTGAAGAAATCCCCGTAGGTTGCGATTCCAAGGCGTACTCCAAGTACCTTCTCAAGGGATTGAGCAACCCCAAGGGGGTCAGCAGTCGAGACCACCACATCGAACCCAAGGCTCTGAGCATGCTCCGGACAGAGCGTAGCGTACACACCCCCAAGGACAAGACGTGCTTTAGGGAAGATGCGCCGAAGCAAGTCCGCAAAAACCGCAGCCCCCGGATACCAGTAGGTAAAACCACAGGTGACGAAAACGATATCCGGCTGGTCGATTGCTCTAAGACGTGCAAGGACTCGCTCTTGCGGCATCCCAAAGCGCTTAAAGTACCGGGGAATAGAAGCGAAAAAGAAGGGTTTGGGAAGAACTTCCTTGTAGTACCCTCCACATCCTGCTTCCCGAAGCTTACGAGGTCCCTCGCCTTCTGGAGCACAGGAGTCCGGGTCTTCCCGACTCAGACAGTCAAGAAGCGTAACCTTAAATCCATTCCTCGCAAGGTGCGCCCCCAGGTACAGAAGCCCCAGGGGCTTGCACCACAGGTCATACGCTGTGAAGTCATATGACCAGGGGTTGACAAGGAGAACATGAGCCATTTATATCTGGGACGCCGCCAAAGCTCCCTCGTATACCGCGTGGTAGATTTTTCGAGGCTCTCGGGCATCCCCAACAAGAAAGAGATCTTGCATCCGCGCTGCCAACGCATCGAAAAGTTCCCGACATGGTCGTGTCCCTAACGCGAAGACAATAAACTCGGGGTGGAGCTCCGAGACCGCTGGATCGGCATCGCAGAGGTACACGACGTTCCGTCCCTGTACATCGATGCATCGTGTGCTCGTCATGATTCGAACGTTTGCCTCATTGAGTGCCTTCAAAAGCTCAATTCGGGTAATGATTTCAGCATCCGCAGCAAGGTGTGAAAGCATCTCTACAATAGTAACCTTGTTCTCCCGCTCCGCAAGGAAGAGGGCAGTCTCACACCCTACAACTCCCCCGCCGACAATGACCACTTCTCTTCCAGTAAGGTGGACCTTACCCTGGAGTACATCCCATGCCGTACAGGCGAAAGAAGGGTCAAGAGCAGGAAATTCAGGAATAACGGGAATCCCACCAGTGGCTATGATGACAGCGTGAGGGTGGAGGGAAAGCACTGCTTCCTCAGTTGCTTCACTCCCAAGGTACATGGAAACCCCAGCTTTTTTGAGCGACACCCTAAGGTACTCCACGAACCACAGGAGCTTATCTTTGTGAGGAACAGAAGCAGCAAAACGGAGCTGTCCACCAAGCTCCTTCTCTTTCTCAAAGAGATGCACCTCATGCCCCCTTTGGGCAGCAACAAGAGCCGCTGTCATACCTCCTGGTCCACCACCAACAACCACCACACGCTTTTTCTCCAGCGCTCTGGCACGTTCATCACAATAGAGTTCCCGCCCAGCCCATGGGTTGACTGCACACCGAACTTTCCCATTGGCAAGGAGTTCCCCGATACACCCCACGTTACAGCTTATACAGTGATTGATCTCCTCTTCTTTCCCCGCAGCGACCTTCTTCACCCAGTCTGGATCAGCAATCAGTCCCCTTCCAATGGCGACAAAGTCGGCATCACCTGCTGCAAGAATACGTTCAGCCACCTCAGGATGCCGTATAACCCCAACTGCAATAACAGGACAGGAAACGACTTCCTTGATGCCCCTCGCAAGATATGCCCTCCATCCTTCACTGTAATTCATAGGCTCAACAACCGTACTTACAGATTCGTAAATACCACAGCTCACACTGAGGTAATCCACTCCCTGATCATCGAGTCTTTGTGCGATTTCCCGAGATTCTGCAAGGGTAAGCCCTCCAGGGACAAACTCTTCAACGCTTAAACGCACCCCGACAACAAAATCTTCTCCCACGAGTTCTCGAGTACGCACAAGAATATCGCTGAGGATCCGAAGGCGGTTCTCAAGGCTCCCACCATACTCGTCATCCCTTTTGTTTGTGTACGGAGAGAGGAACTCGTTCAGGAGGTACCCATGGGCAGCATGAATCTCGACCCCATCAAAGCCAGCAGCTTTGGCCCGAAGTGCCGCTTGAGCGAATTTCTCCACAAGTTCCTGGATTTCTTCTTTGGTCAGCGCTCGAGGCATAACCTGGAGAAACTTGCAAGGTACAGGAGATGGCGCAACCGGTTGCAGTCCATCAGTCGTAGAAGGAGTACACTGCCTCCCTCCGTGTTGAATCTGCAGAAACACCTTTGCTCCCTCAGCGTGGATGACCTCTGCAAGCGCACGAAGCCCCGGGAGGAATTTGTCACTATCGACGGCGATTTGGGCCACAAGACTTCGACCCTGGAACATGTCCACCTGGGCATTCTCTACAACAATAAGCCCCACCCCTCCTCGAGCCCTCCTTTGGTAGTAACTCAAAAGCTCAGGAGTCACCTCACCAAAGGCGCTCCCCAAGTTCGTCGCCATAGGGGGCATAACCACCCGGTTCCGGAGCACGCACTTTCCAATGCTCCCTGGCGCAAAAAGATGAGGATACCGCACAACACATCCCTCCCCTAGAGGTACTCGGCAAGCTTTCGAGCTGACCCCCGAATCTCGTAGTACACAGTGATGAGCTCCTCAACTTTCTCCCTCACCGCTTCCTGTCCTGCAGCAACAGTCCCTTTCGCCCGAAGGGCCTGCTCATACGCTTGACGGATTTCCGTACCAACGTTGATTTTCGTGATGCCATGGCGGATGGCTTGAAGAACGTACTCTTTCCTAATCCCCGAGCCACCGTGGAGAACAAGAGGAATGCCAGTTCGTTCCACAATCTTTTTCAAGTGCTCAATATTCAGACGAGCTTCCACCTTTTTGGCATCCCTTGCCGCCCCACTAATGGCTCCGTGAATATTCCCGATGGCCACCGAAAGCCAGTCCACTCCAGTTTCTTGAACGAACCGTTGGGCATCTTCTGGATTGGTGAACCCCTTGCCGCTTGCAAAAATCTCCTCATAAGGAGGGAGGGGCCCCGACTCGTGCCCGAGAACCGCTCCAAGCTCTGCTTCAACACACACCCCTCGAGCATGAGCCTTGGCAACCACCTCTTTCGTCACGCATATGTTTTCTTCGAGGGGGAGTCGTGAACCATCAATCATCACCGAATGGTATCCAAGCTCTAGGGCTTCATCAATAAGGGAACGCCAGTCAACGTATTCTCCTTCTTCATCAATCACCGGCACATGGTCCTGGTGGAGGCGCGAAAGCGCGAGATCCCCATACACATCGAAAGCCTCTTTCACCGCTTTGAAACTCTCCGCTCCGAAACGAGTGATATCAGGACGGGAAACCTCAAGAAGCGCAAAAGTCTCCGTCCGACGCAAAGCTTCAACAATGGCCGGCACCATGGGAAGATATGCAACGTTGAAAGCCGGAACAAGAAGCCGATGGGCAAATGCAACTTGCATGATGTGGGAGAGATGAGCTTGAGCAAGTTTTCCTCTCCAATCTGCCACAGCGTCGTACCCCTTTCTCAAAAACTTTACTCCACTTTACCCCAAAGACCTTTTCGAAGCAACCGAAAATGCGTACAATGAAAGTATGGAACAACGTGTTTTGATCATTGGTGGAACAGGTCACATCGGGAGTTACCTTGTCCCAAGACTTGTGAGTTTTGGGTACAAGGTTTTCGTGTACACGCGAGGGGAAACGCAACCCTATCCGTACTCCCCCCTCTGGAAACGAGTCACGTTCCTCTCTGGACATCGAGAGGAGGATGAGAAGCAAGGAATCCTCCAAGAACATATCCGTAGTGTACAGCCTGACGCCATTGTGGACCTTATCGCCTTTGAGCCAGAGAGCGCGACATCCCTTGTCGAGGCAGTCTCCGACAAAGATGTGCATCTTTGCGTCTGCACCACCGCCTGGGTTTACGGCAAAACGCGTTGCATTCCAACTCCAGAAGATGCTCCTCGCCTCCCCGAAAATGACTATGCTCGGAAAAAAGTTGCCATCGAAGACATCCTTTTTGCGGCTCACCGAGAGAAGGGAATGCGGGTCACTATCGTTCGCCCTACTCACATCACCGGTCCTGGAAAAACCTTCGTCACACCTTTTGGGGACCACAACCCTGAGACACTGCAACGCATCCTCAACGGAGAGGAAATCATTCTCCTTGACGGGGGGTTTAGCACGCTTCATCATGTCCATCCTCAGGACGTGGCAGAACTTTTCTTTGCCGCTCTCTTGCAACCCTGCAAAGCTGAGGGAGAAGCCTTCAACTGCGGTGCTCCTTACGCCATGACTTTCTTCGGTCTTGGGGAATTCCTTGCCAAATCTTTCGGACAGCCTTTCCGTTTTCGTTCCATGTCCCTCGAGGAGTACACAGAAGCATTTGGCTACCCAGAGGAAGCCGCCATGCATGTTCGCCAGGGGTGTTGCGTAGCCATGACGAAAGCCAGAGAGCTTTTGGGCTTTGTCCCTCGTTACACCCCAGAAGCAGCGGTTTTAGAAGCCATGTATGACCTTATTGCTCGAGGCATCCTCGAGGTGAAAACGAGATGAGCATTTTCAAAGATTGCGATATTCGTGGCGTAGTTCCTGAGGAAATCACCGAAGCGACAGCATACGCCATCGGCCAGGCCTTCGCTTCCCTTTTTCCAGAAGGCACCACCTTTGCAGTTGGCGGTGACGTCCGTATCCACACCCCTCCCCTTAAAGAGGCGCTCATCGCTGGACTTACCCAGGCGGGAGGAAATGTCTTCGACCTTGGTATCGTTCCCACCCCTCTTTTCTACTTTGCCATTGACCATCTCAAAGCCCAAGCAGGTATTATGGTCACCGCAAGTCACAACCCACCCCAGTACAATGGCTTCAAAATAGGGTTTGCCGATCGTCCTCCGACACCTGAGGACTTCGCCGTACTTGCTGAGCGCATCAGAGAGGGTAATTTCCGAGAAAGTCCTAAGGGACGTGTATCTTGGGTACACCTTGAAGATGCTTACTTTGAGTTCCTTGCCACGCATGCGCCAAGACCTAAAAAGCCTCTTCGGGTTGTTGTTGATTGTGGGAATGGGTGTTACTCTTACCTCGCTCCTCGTTTTTTGAGGCATCTCGGATACGAAGTGCATGAGCTTTTCTGCTCCTTTGACGGTACCTTCCCCAACCGTCCTCCCAATCCCGCCCAAGCGAAAAACCTCAGCGCCCTGAGTGCAAAGGTTTGCGACGTAAAAGCCCACGCTGGGGTAGCTTTCGATGGCGATGGTGACCGGGTCGTCTTTGTGGCTGACACCGGAAGAGTCCTCTCCGGCGAAGAGGGTATGATTTTCTTCATCCGATACCACCTTGCTGCGCAACCGGGCGAGCGAAAATTCGTGTACGACCTTAAGTGTTCTTCCATTGTCCCTGAGGAAATTCGAAGAATTCGCGGCATACCTCTTCCGGAACGCTCTGGTCATGCCTACATCAAAAGAAGGCTCCTTAAAGAGAACGCCACTATGGCTGGAGAAATCAGCGGGCACTATTTCTTCCAAGAGCTTGGGCGAGACGATGGGCTGTATGCCGCCTCTCTCTTTCTTGCCCTTTTGAGCCAGAGATCAGAGCCCCTCTCCCAGATTGTGGCTACGTTTCCGAGAAGCTATGTAACTCCAGATATCCGTATTCCCAGGCAAAACAGAGAGAATCTCTTGACCCTTCTTGAAGAGCGGATCGCCACCGGGACCATCTCGCACCTCGATGGCCTCCGGGTAGAATGGGAAGATGGTTGGGCCCTCATCCGAAAATCAGTGACTGAACCCGTGTATACCCTTCGCTTTGAGGGGAAGAACCCAGAGAGTATCCCAGAACTCGTCCGTAGACTCCTTGGACCCTTCCCCGAAATTGAAAAAGAAGTGCTTGAGAAACTCTCCTCAGATTTTCCGGAAGAGAACGCGCTCAAGACGTTGGAGCGCAAAAGCTACCAAAGGCCCGACCACAACAGCGCTCCCTGCCTGGATGAGGTTTCCCGGGAGCTCAGCTAAAGCCCCACCAAGCCCGTAGAGAATGACTTCCACAAGGAAATACCCTGCCACCATCTCAAGCGTAGCAAGCAGAACAACAAAGAGCTTCCAAGAGGGACTCTTCTCCCCAGAGGCAAAAAGCCCAATGATAAGGCCCTCTATGCCCTTAATCACCAAGGTAAAGGGTGCCCAATGTGCATACCCAGAGAGCAAGTCAGCAAGAGCTGAACCAATGCCTCCAGCAAGAAACCCAATCCGTGCACCAAAGAGGAGAGCAAAAACGACAATTAAGGTGTCTCCCAGGTTGATGTATCCCCGGGTTTGCGGCACTGGAATCTGGATACTCATCGTAGCCAGGGCAACCAGGGCAACACCCAAGGCACCAAGAACAAGAGTTCGCGTTCTCTCCTCCATCTGGATCGCCTCCTTTTTCCTCACTCCCTGGTATTATACACAGTCATTCTCCAAACGTGTCCTCATCAACAAGGATTTCGGCAAGGTTAGCGATGAGACGATCCACCACAGGCTCACTAAGCCCAAGCAGCTCTATAGCCTTCGGGGAGATGGAGTAAAGGAACCCGTCAATTCCCACACCCATGCCAAGCGTCACGCTCATGCAATCGGCGACATGGGTAATAGCGGTAAGCTTTGGATTTTCTTTGGCTCGCTCTGGCTCATGGTGCAAACCAATGGCCTCAACAAGCTCTGCAGGAAGATTCCACTTCTCAGCCACTTTCGCACCCACTGCAGCATGATTGAAACCAAGGATTTCCTCCTCCGCCCGCAGAAACGTCATTCCCTCTTTCTCCACCTTTTCAAGAACAGCCTCGTACTCCTCCGTCAGGTACACATCAAGGATGAGCTTCCCAATGTCGTGGAGCAAGGCTGCGGTGTAGGCTACCTCAAGACGAGGGAATTTGATTTCCTTAGCCAACATTCGGGCGCTCACCGCCGCTGCTTGTGAGTGCCGCCAGAGTTCTCCCCGCTCAAGAGCGTATCCTTTGAGACCTTTCTTCATCATCTCACTCACCGAAGCGGCGAGAACAATACTTCGGATCGTTTGAAAACCAAGGAGAATCGTAGCATCAGTCACTGTAGAAATGCGCCGTGGAAAACCGTAGAACGCGGAATTCGCCAGGCGAAGCACCTTTGCTGTAAGACCTTGATCTTGAGTGATAACATTGTTGATATCCCTTGCCGTCGACTTGGGATCCTCGGTGAGCTCAATCACCCTCTGTACAACCGCCGGCAGAGCCGGGAGGTCCTCAACCGCTCGCACCAATGCCGGAAGTGTAAGTTTCGCCATAAGCTCCCTCCAGAGAAATTCCCCCTCAGTAAAACATTATACCTTCCTTCCCCCTAGAGGAAAATCTTTGCCAACAGGGTTTTCCGGATTTACCAAGATACCGACAAAAAGGGGCATCCCCGTTAAGACGTCTTCGAGGATGAAGCAAAACGGTTTATCCGCCACAAAATAGAAAAGATCCGGCAAGCCCTTCGACACAACTAAAGCTGTCGCTCCAGAAGCTTCCGTTCCCCGTTCATCCACCTCGATGTAGGCCCCATGCTGAATGCTGCTCACGGAAACCCAGCCGTCCACGAGGCGACAAAAAGAAGCCGATGGAGAGAAAATAATCCCAACGCCAAGAGCGCTTAAAGCCTCCTTAAGCTCCCCCTTGTACTCCATCGCAAAGCGAGGAATTCTGACACACCCTCTTCGATTCACGAGGGCAGAACGCCATTTTTCCCACGTTGCTGCACTGAGCGCGTTAAGAAGATCTCTCAGGGAAACACCCTGGCGAGGCAGAAGAAGACACATCCTGATTCTCCGCTCTTCACCATAAGGCAAGGCCACGATTTGCAAAAGTTCATCTTCAAAATACAGAAAATCGCCCATCTCTTCCATCATGGGCCAGCTTTTCTTCCGACCATCAGGAAGTACAAAAGGCGCATCTTGGGTTTTGCCCGGGTCAAAACCCCGAGTCCACAAAGCTTTAAAGCACAAGGCCTCAGTGATAACCAGAAGGTCTTCAGAACGAAGCCTCTCCAAAAGTTGTTTTATGCGTCCTTCCGTACGTTCCCGTATCCAAGCATTGATATGCTCTAAAGCACCGGGATCTCCAAAGTCAAGAGCCTCAAAGTGTGCACCAAAGAGATTTGCACTCTCTGCAAGGAATTCCCTATGAAAAGCAACATCCTCACGTCCCCACAGGGCACAAGCCAGAGAAAGGGTTACTCGAGAATCCTCGTTCACTTCCTCTAACTCTTCCCGAAGACTTGCCCATGTTCTCCTAACATCTGGAGCAGTGCACCCCGGAAAACCAAAGAGTGCCACTAAGGACCTCTCCGTTTCTCCACAAGCACCTCCAAGAAGGATGGCAAGGGATGTCATAAGACTCAGGGGAGAGAGAAGAACATTTGTTCCCTCTTTCTGAGCAACCTCTCTCAAAAGCGCGAAAGAAAAATCCCAAGCTTGAGAGGAACATACTCCTTTCCCCCGCACAGGAAGGATTCCCACAACACCATCATTCTCGTTATAGAAGAAAAGACCAACCCGGTCATAGCGACTCACAAGGAGAAACCCTGGAGTGTAATGCTTGAGAGGAAGAACCTGAGGATTCTCTCGAAATTCTGGTCGAGCCCAGCCACCCACTTCCCATTGGTAGCAGGTATTATCAAAGCTAAAATGGGTAACCTCCACTGGCCTCCCAAGAGACTCGACAAGGACCTGTGGTCCAGGGAGAGCTTGGAGGAGGCAAAGTCCTGGAACTTCCTCCCTCTCGAGAATCCTCGACCCTGAGAGGACAGTAGCAACAACACCCCTCTCGGTCCTTTCTCCTATGAGAACCCCAATCTTTCCATAACGGGCAACGGCGAGCATAAAAAGTCCCAGGGGAACGCTGTAGTACTTCGGATTGGCAGCAAATTCAGGAAGAGCATAACCGGCGACTTCATCGTGGAGGTATGCACCATTTCTCCAGAGGCCAACCTCCACCGGTCCTCCAAAAGACTCTATTCTAAGGGAACCATTTTGAACTCGTACCTCCCCAAGACCTGGAATTGCGAAACGTTCAAAGAGTCCACCTTCGAGAACGAAAGCAGTCACTTTTCTGTCGTTTTCCCGAAGGAAAACAGCGTACATCTTCTCATCCCCAGCAAGAACAAGGAACACCGTCCGGTAATGAGGGAAAGGGAGATACTGAGGACTCGGTCCTACCTCGGTACGGAAAAAGTGTTGCCTTCCTGGGTCCCAACCGGCGATAAACTCGCTCCCCCGCACTTCTATCCCTTGAGTAGGAAATTGTGGGGTTCCAGAAGAATCGAAAAGCACATACGAAACCTTTAGGGATGCATCGCTGTCTGCTACTTGAATCTCAAGAACATAATCCGTCGCCCACATGAGACGCCGATCAAAATTCTCTCGTGCAACGAGGCGACACAGCAAAGGATCGTCAATGATAACAACGTCCTGCGAGAAAGCCAATCCTAACCACAGAAGAATCAACCCAAGGAACAAGAGGATAGAGAGGAGAAATTTCATTCCATACCCCTCCTTTTACGGAGTCACACCACAGGATAAAGCATATCACATTGTGCGTACCAGTCTAAAAGATTTTCATATGACATGTTGTATTGCTGTATGATATCGTATATAATACAACTATGAAAATGGGCACGTTGTTCCTGCAACCTCTTGAGAGAGAATCCTTAGTCCAGCTTGTTCTCAAGCAAGTCAAAGAAGCGCTCATTAGTGGAGAACTTAAGCCGGGGGACAGGTTACCTTCTGAGTCCGACCTCGCTAACACACTGGGAGTGAGTAGAGGCTCGGTTCGAGAAGCCCTTAGAATGCTGGAAGCCCTTGGAGTTGTAGAAAGAAAGAGAGGCAAGGGTATATTTATCCCTGAAAAACCAAGACACGCCATATTAGACCCACTCGTTTTTTCGCTTCTCACACAACAAGGATCAAGCACCGATATATGCGAACTTCGGTTTATTTTAGAACCTGTCTTTACGGCACTTGCTGCCACAAAGGCAACAACGAAAGACCTAGAAGCACTCGAAAGGATGGTCGATGAAACAGAAGCCTCCCTGCAACAGGGCATTTTGCCGCTCGAAAAAGACATTGAGTTCCATCGGAAAGTGTTCTCCCTAACTCAAAACCCCTACATAGAGAAGATAGGAAACACTATTCTTGACCTCTTTAGGGCTTCGATGTGGACTTCAATGAAAACCATGCCCTATACCGCAGTACATGATCACCGAAAAATCGTTGAGGTTATGAA
>JANXBI010000030.1 GCA_025060675.1 Candidatus Caldatribacterium sp. | reverse complement strand
TGGGGAATGATGTCACCTTGAGGAGTGATCTTCCAGTAGTGCTCAAAGGATCCATTGGGAACAACGGAAACAAGAGGAGTTCCTGGATGTGTGTGGTTCCGAAGGGCAAGGTCATTCGCGTGGTACCCATCCACTGTGTCTGCAGTGGCTACCACTCCAACGATCTCGTTACCTTTGTGGGAGTGGCCTTTGAGGTACCCAAGACACCGTGATGTCTTCGGGTATGGGTCAGGGATGTACTTCCCAGGGTTTGTTGACCCTTCTACAATGGTGATGTCGTCAAGGAGGGTACGGACCGTTACTCCTATATAGTCCGGGTCATAGGCGGTGATCCCTAGAGAGAACTTCCGACCATCGCTTGGAGTGGTGAAGGTACTGGTGACGGCCGTCCACGTGGTGGTGGAAATGGTCACCAGTGGAATACGTTCCTCAGTTGTACCGTTTTGGCTGATGAGGAAGATAGTGAGTACAGTCTGTGGGGAGAGGAGAAACTCAAGACGTACCTTCGCAAAGAGCGTGTACGTCGTATCCGGTCGAAGGTCAAGGGGGACGTACGCGTAGTCCTCTGGGGAAGCGGTGAAGAGGTACCCAAAGTGCGGCTCTTGGTGTTCAGGACCAAGGGATGGATCGTACCAGTCTCCAATTTTGAGGTAAGCTCCTTGCTTGACCTTCCAGTAATCAGGGATGTAGTCACTGTATTCGTTGACTGTTGCGTAGTACTCAAAGGAGCCGTTGGGAACGAAGGAGATGGGATGTGGTTCGCTGAGGATATGGGCTTGAGGGAGGGCGCCAGTTTGCTGCCAAGTGACTCGGTGAGGATTTTGGTGGTCTGCGGTGTGGTCGTTCAGTTGTACTTGTAGGTTGTGGATGATAGTGTCAAGGATTGAGAAGTTTGCGTTGAGTTCTTCGTCCCAGTCCAACTCTCCCTCATCTGGGAGGTAGAGGTTGTAGTTTGGGGTGTAGGTTGCCACAGCTAACACCTACCCAAAGGTCGAGGTCTTGGCTTTGCCACCCGATCGAACACCTCTAAGCAGTACGTACAGGAGAAACACTCCCGTCGACAAGTTGTGACACGATGGATGAAGTCCCTTGGGAAAGCGGTGTTGTCTAGCGTGAGGTTGAGGTGCTTGAGGGCAAGGTTGTACATTGGGTTTTCCACAATCTCCTCAAGTCCCCCTACCCAGGATCGGTCAATGTAGGCCTTGATGAACCTCCGGATGTGGTCGGTTGGTCGTGACCGTCCAGAGATTTTGAAGATGTCAACGAATGGTTCGTACACGGAGAGGTCCTCTGGTCGGATGAACGGGGAACGGATGAAGAGGTCAGGGAATTTGATGTACATGGAACGACATCCGGAGAAGGTGAGTTCGTCGTCGTAGTTGGCACCACGATCGAGTTTCTCTTGGTGGTGTTCGGAGAGGAGGTCGAAATGGGCGATTCGGAAACAACAATCGGGAATACATCCCTCGTTCACGATCACTTTGATTTGGAAACGGAAGTGGGTTTTGAGGTTCTTGAGGAACTCGAGATCTCGATTCTTGTCCCGATCAACACAGACCTCTTGAACTCCAAAGTCCTCAGCGTAGCGGAGTTTGTCGTACGAGTTTATGAAGAAGTTCACCGCTAAAGCGGTGGGAACGACTTTCGCGAACTGACGGGCAACAACTGGGCTTGTGGTGACGAGTTTATCAGCCTCAAGGGTGTAGAAGTAGTACTCAATGGTGTGGAAGAGCCGTTTGGTGGTCTGCGTTCGTCCCAGGACCTCTCGGAAACTGAGTGGATTGACGAGGACAGCAACCTGGATGTCGTATTGGTGGGCAATCTGGATGAGTTTCCCAACCATTGCGTCGTAGTAGTCAAGAGGTCCACTGTAGACCCGCCCCGATCCAATCGCGAGTGGGTTGATGGGAAGGTAGATCTCGGCAATGAACGGGGCGAACTCTTTGAGGAGTTGGGTTATACCTAAGAAGTCTCCGTTGAATGGGATGCTAAGTTGTTTCCTTGGCATCGTCGAAGATGCTCACCAACATGTCCTCAACGTTCTCTGGGACACATGGGGCGTACATTTCTCGTTGCTCCTGAAGGGAGCGGTTGACTCTGAAGATAGCCTCTAGTGCCCTCGTCATCAACGTGGAGAGGGTACAGAGTGCGGTGGTGAGGGTCGTTTCGTTTTCGATCGTTGCCTGTAAGGTGAGTTTGGTGAGGAGGAGCTCGTTGAAGAGGGTTGGGTTGGTCGTTTCAAGATCGAGTTGGTCGATGCACTTACCGAATTCCTCATGACAGAGGTAGTCGTAGAATTCTTTGAGGAATTTCAGATAGGATTCGTTGAGGTGGTAAATGCAGAGGACGGTTCGGATGAGGGAGTTGAGTTCTTCGAGGTCCTTGATGGTGAGGTCGAATCGTTTTGCCCGTTCGAGGAGTTCGGTGAGAACCTCATCTTTCGGGTTCATGGTGATGAGGTAGTACGGTCTAAGGTCTTGTATCGTGATCGATAACATAACTGACCCTCCATTCGTACTGTTTGAGCATGGAACACACGTCTGGGATGGGAATGAGTGGATCACCCCAGTACTCGTACTGGGCACCGAGGCATCCTCCCATGCAGTAACTA
>JANXBI010000008.1 GCA_025060675.1 Candidatus Caldatribacterium sp. | reverse complement strand
ACACCAACTACCCTAAGGTAACCACCCCTGAAGGGGTAATGACTTTCCTCTTTCCTTACCGAACCTACCCAGATCATCCGGCGCAGCCAAGGAACAGTCGGTACTGGCTCTTTGATACGGTAACACCACAAGGTATAGACCTTCCACAAACTTCCCACATTGGGCAAGCCTGTGGTACGATGGCAACTACTTCCACCACGTATCCAACGCCAACTACGATCCAATATGGGCGGATAGTGGTATCGTTTCTCATCTCCGCTTCAGCGCTGTGCACCAAACACCGAATAGCAATGCGCGCATCTGCAGTAGGTGGGTACGGCCAGATTCCGTACGGTATGGATGTCTATGGAAGTGTCACTCAGACCTATCAGATCGGATAACCTTTGATGGAGGCCGAGAACAATGCCCAATTTCGTTACCATTCCCATCATCGGAAGAGTTTCCAGAGCCCACGATTTCATCTCAGGTCCAGTATGGATTTGCATCGGAAGGACAACACCATGGACAAACGACAGTGTTCCTCCTCCAACCGTACCGGATAAGACTACCATCGAGGAACCGGTCATCTACAAGCGGTGCGACGTTGTGAGCTTTGTCATCGAAGACCCAAATGGCGAACACACAGTAAGTGGGATCAGGTACAAGGAAGTGAGTCCAACGTACGCCCGGGTAAACTTCACCTCGACCATCCTCATCAGAGCGGTCATCAACTACGATGACGTCAATGACGACATCACCTTCCGACAAGTCGGTATTTTCACAAAGCTCAAACCAAAGAGTGGGAGCGAAATGAAAACTGTCCTCCTCCCAAGTGAAGTTGACGATCCAGGATTCCTCGAATGGTACGCCAACCAGGAACCAATCTACATCCAACCGAATCACCACCAAGTCTTCTACGTGATACTGTACTTCTGAGGGGGTAGTGAGCAATGCCTATCGACCTTACCCAATTCCCATATCTTGATCGAACGGAAGAGGAGCGACAGAAAGGGTACGTCACCATGCTTGGGGTTCCAGGACGGTACCTCCAAGCTCGAGAACTCACCCAACTCCAAAGGTACGTCCAGCTACAGCTCCGTGATTTGGCCAATACCCTCTTCCAACAAGGGGCAATCGTCGAAGGATGCCAACTCATCATTAAAAACAACCAAGCCACTATCACACCTGGAAAGATCTACTACAACGGGTTCATCCTCCCTGTTCCAGAAACGAGCTTCCTCCTTCGAGGGACAGGAACGGAAACGATTGGTGTTGTTGTGAATGAGGAAATCATCACCGAAGAAGAGGATCCACTCCTCCGAGACCAATACCAAAGTGGCTGGTCCTACGGACGACCCGGAATGCACCGCGTCCGAATGACCGTAACGGTAGTCAAAGACCAGCCAACCCCAATCATCCTCTACGAAATCGTCGACGGCCAACCTGTCCCCACTAAGCGACCACAAGCCTGGCATGAAATCATCAATATCCTCGCCAGGAGAACCTACGATGAATCAGAGAACTACCTTGTCCGAGGTCTTGAAACACAGTGTTTCTCGAGAGAGGATGGAAAGGCCGACATCATCGTAAGCCCAGGGAAAGCGTACGTTCTGGGGTACGAAATCGAACTCTCCTCCCCAACCATCATCACCATGCCCCCATCTACCGATACCATGACCGTTACCGATGAGCTCTACCAGTACACCCCACCACAGGACACCTACCTCCTCTACCACCAACCAGTCGCTCAGGTCCTAAAGGTTATGGCGAACGTCCAAGTCACAAACTACAACATGGTTAGGGGTACGACTATCGGTGGCGTTGACGTCATCCCATTCCAGAACATCATCAACGTCATTGAGGTCCGTCAAGGAAGCACCGTCTACCAAAGAGGAGTCGACTACAACATCATCTCAGGGAACCTCATCGACTGGTCACCATCGGGAAGAGAACCAAATCCTGGAACGAACTACACCGTAACCTTCGTGTACCATAAAACCCTGACTCCAGAAACCGAGTATCGTCTTATCCAAGGTGATCAGGGGACAGCCATCAAACTCCTACCACCATCTGGATTGGGTGAAAGTTACGTTCCCAACAGCCTCTTTGAGGTCGACTACACGTGTTACCTTGGACGAATCGACATCCTCTGCCTCGACAGTGAAGGGAAAGTGAAATTCATCAACGGAGTTCCAACTC
>JANXBI010000006.1 GCA_025060675.1 Candidatus Caldatribacterium sp. | reverse complement strand
TAGTGGGATTGAAAGTCTCTCCAACTTCTCCAGTTTCTTTCCATAAACACAAGTTCCAATCGCACCATAGTGGGATTGAAAGCGTTGATCTTTCCGCTCCGGTAAGTGATGAGGTTGGCGTTCCAATCGCACCATAGTGGGATTGAAAGATCTAACATAGTGGGTTAAGGGTAGGGTTTTGTTCTTTCCACTTTCGGGGTCAACTGTGTGGTAAGATTTCTTTTGAGTCTTCTGTAGAGTTGTTCTCTACTGGAACACTGCGATGTACGTTATCATTGTGTATGACGTTGAAGCAACGAGAGTTCCAAAAGTGTGCAAGTACCTTCGCCGCTTTCTCCATTGGGTTCAGAACAGTGCCTTCGAGGGAGAATTGACAGAGTCACAGCTTGAGAAGATACGAATAGGACTTGGGAAAATTATCGATAAAGAACGTGATAGTGTTTACATTTACCGTATACCAAGGAAAGAGTCAATTTTTCGAGACGTGATTGGGAAAGAAAAAGCTCTCACGAGCCCTGTTCTTTAGGGACATGTGATGATTTTTGGATAACCCCGCAGGCTCGCGGAGGATTCTTTTCTACTGGAACTACTGGGATTATGAGAGTTGCGGAAGACTCTCGAGTGAGCTCTGGTAAGAGGCCATAAACATGAGCGAGCGTCGGGGATTGTGTTCCCGTAATCCTGGGGTTTAACTAGGTCTACAATTTCCGTTCTTGCTTTCTTCTTCCTTCTTGGAAGTCTTCTTTTCGAAGCTCTTCGGCAAGCATTTCTGGATGTACCTCAACAGCAACGTCATACTCTTCGGGTTCTTTCCTCCAACACTCGGTTACCCTAACACCAAGCTCCTGGAGTCTTGCTGCTATACGGTTCCACTGTTGACACCATTGCTTAGCTATTTCCCTATCTTGAGCTTTTTCGGTAGCGCTGCGTCTCTGTGCTTCTTCTTGAGAGGCGACAATACGGACAAATTGCAAGAGGATTTCTCCTCGACTATTAGCCGTGACTTTGAGTCGATATCGGTTCCAGGGAGTACGGAGATACATAGGTTTGGCATTCCACAGGAAATTCCCAGTGACAGTATATCCTTCAGACTCAAGAGTTTTTCGAACGAGTTGGAAAACAGCTTTCCTTTGTTCAAGGGCAAGAATTTCATGAGTGGTCGTTTCTTCGTAGAGGAGATTCTGAACCTCTCTCTCGAGGGAGCGGATGTCCTCTTCTCTTACTTCTTGTGATGCCCTGATGGTTTGCAAGCGTTTCAGAAGTTCGCTCTGGCGCTTGCTGGGGAGAGAGGTAATGACCGTTTCGAGTTCCTTGAGTCGGGTTTCCAGGTGGAGTCGTTCTTCTCTCTTTCGGAGCATTTCTTGGTAGAGAAAAACGAGCTGTCCATACACAGCCTCGCGGCGGGTTGGAGAGGCTGTTTCGAGGCCTTCGCAGAGCTTGTCCACTTTTTCCGCAAGCTCTCCTTGGCTGTTCTGTTTCACTAGATCTCGTAGAGCCTGGATTCGCTCAAGGAGAAGGTCGTTTTCTTTGGGTTTTGCTTTGGGAGTTACAAGGTCCCCCGAGAGGTCGACAACGACGTGATGAAGTTCGGTGCGTTTTGCGGCTTCAGTAATATCGTTTTTAAGCTTGAGGAGAACTGTCTTGGTGTCGCTGAGGAGGGATATCTCTTCTGCGAGGCTTTTAGTCTGTTTTGGGGTTTTGAGTGCCTCGAGGTGGGTTTTTACAAGCGCCTGGTCTTTCGGAAGAAGGAGTTCAAGGTGTTTCTCGATGTCGGCTATGAGGTCTGTGGTCTCTGCAAGGAGCGCTCTTTTTTGGGTGAGGAGTTCTTGGTATCGTTTGCGAGCCTTTTCGTAATCCCTTTCAAGGGTCTGAAAAACTTCCACGAAGACTTCTTTTCTCAGAAAGCCGCCTTCTCCTGCTTTTCTATATAGGGCAATGCGCTCAAGGAGTATAGCGCGGTCCTCAGGTTCGAGTTCTTGAGACGCTTCGATGGTTTTGGCAAGCACTTCAAAACGGAAGAGCATCGCGTCGCAGAGGGCGCGTTGCAAATCCCTTCGAAATGCCTCGATGTCCCTGGTAAGTTGCTGTAAACTCTGGATAATTGCAAGAGGGGTAGCATTCCGAACGGCTTCAATGCTTTGGGAGAGCGTTTTCAACCGGTTCTCAAGAGCTGTGGTGTTGTATTCTGGGGAAACTTCGTGCACATCGTTAAGACCACGCTTGAGTTCCTGAAGGACGTTCTGTAGGGTTTCCATAGTTTGTCTTCGCAAACGCTCGATTTCTTCGAGGTAATTCATAAGGATGTGTGCACCACTGACAAGAACGAAAAGCTCAGAACTCATTCCTTTTTCCCTCCTCCCACAGAAATTCGAAAACTCACCGCATGGGCAAGTTGCAACGTATCCCCTTCGCGAAGGACAAAGGGCGTGTTCCGTGGCATAAGACGACCGTTGAGGTAGGTCCCATTGAGGCTGTGGTCTTCTCCTTCCCAGTGGTCCTGCACGAAGCGGAGGGTAAGATGTTTCCGGGACACGGTAGGGAACTGCAGAAAGAATTCTGGATGGACATCACCTTCTCTTCCAAGGATTACGGGTTTATCTTGGTCGATGACAATGCGGAAACCATTCTCGGTGGTCAAGATAAGAGGAAAGAAAGTCTGTTTCTCTTGCGTTTCTGGTGTTCTCTGGCATGTCGGGCAGACGATGTCCTCCAAAGCAAGAGGTGTTCCACAGTTTGGGCACTTCCTTTCCTCGGCTTTCTGTGCAATGACATCGGAGATATCAGTTCCACAGAAGCCGCAAATGAAAGATGTTGCTCTATTCACATTCCCGCAGGCTGGGCATACCTTGATAAGGTCCATAGCCGACTCCCTCCAGGCATTTTCGAACTTTTTCCCGGGCATTTCGGGAAAAAAGGCCGATGACCATGAGTTCGGTATCGCTGAGGGTAACGTGTACGGTTTCGGGGAATGATGAAGGGGCGTTGAGGTCCTGATGGGCATAGCGCGCTTGTGCTCGGGCAGAGATAATGTGGAGCACTTGGTTATCCGAGCCGCGCCATGGTTTTCGCGTGGGGAGATGCTCTTGATAGGGTTCACTCATGAGAAGGTCAATGTAGGGAAGGACATGGCTATATTTCTTTGTCAGGAAGTCAAAGGAGTACCCTGAGTATACGAAGATTTCGGGAATTCCGATTCGGTGGGCAAACTTAAGGATGTGGAGCAGTGCCTCGCCTTGGTCGAATGGCTCGCCGCCTGAGATAGTCAATCCATCGATTCCCTCCTGAACCCAGGTCGTTAGGGCGCCTTCGATGTCCTTCAGGGGTACAGCTTTCTTGGGGTCGAAGGGCCAGGTATCCTGCGCCATGCATCCTGGGCAGCGGATAGAGCAACCCTGGAAGAAGATTCCCCCTCGTTTCCCAAAGCCGAGACTGAAGAGGGGATACACGAGAGCGGAGATAAGAACAATCTCAGGTTTGCTTTTGGACATTGTGCAACACCTCAAGATTGTGGATGACGGTTTTGAATGCCTCGGCGACTGCAAAATCGTAGAAGGTATAGGTTGCCTTAGTCGGTACAAGGAGGTGTCTGTACTTTCTTACGAAGTCTAGGGTTTCGTTGACTATGCGTTGGCTCTCGTGGTCGAGGGAAGCGGGGAGAGAGGGGTTGGAAAGCATCTGGAGACGGTCGAGGAGTTCTTGCATGGTGCGGGCGATTACGGAAGTTTCCACGGTTTCTGTTTGAGCGAAGTAGAGACGAACAAGGGCGTCAACAGGCTCGGGGGGTTGAGAGCTTTCTGGTTGCTGAGGTAGGGCAGGAATGGGACGGAGCAGGTGGCTGAGGGAAATGGGGCGCGGAGGAATGGGCCGTGATTGCGGGAGGGCAGTTTGTGGTTGAGGAGTGGAGAAGGTTCTCCCCGGTTGCGGAGGCGCTGCTTGGGTACGAGGAGGTGCCGTCCGAGTGCGAGGAGGCGCCGTCTGAGTACGTGGAGGTGTCGTCGTTGCTGTTTCTCCAGTTTCCCCGCCTGTTGTGCTCCCACCCGTTGTGCTTGTCTGCGTGGCAGAGTAATAGATTATAGCAATAATGGCAAGAATAGGAAGCACGATGTACCAGTACTGAATGAGGAACAAGAGGAGAAAGAGTAGAAGAATGAGGCAACCACATCCTGGGTCGGGGTAGTAACGCCGCCGATAATAGAATCCCCTTGGTCTGTAGGGTCTCCAGTACCTATAGTACCTATAACGCATTGCAAGCCCCCTTCAGTACCCATTCCCGCAAAGCATCGAGTTCTGCATCAAGGATGACACGATTTTGGTAACGAGATTGGAGCTCTTCTTGAATTTCCTTCCATCCGTTACAAAGGAGTACAAAGAAGACGAGCGCTTTTTCTCGAAGGTTTTCATACCGTAAAGCGTAGTTCTCCGCCTTCTCGAAGCGTTGTACTTCGTTCTCCGGCAGATGTACTCGCTTTCCATAGGTGCTGAGGAGTCGTCCTTCGAGGACTGCGCGCAAAAGCGTATCCGGGTTCTTCCCCTCTTTGAAGACTTGACGGAGCGCGGTCCGAAACCGTTCACTTCCCATAAACTCTGCGATGTGTTCAAGTGGCACTGCTTTCGTTCGCAGGAAGTAACTCAGTCGGAAATACTCGCTGTACGTTAGTGGAAGTGCTCCCGAGAGCACAGCCTCAGCTTGTGTGGCATCCTCCCCAGGGAGGAAGAGGGTATCCTCCATAGCTTTCTGCATTCGCTCAAGGAAGGTTTTTGCCTCACCGCTCAAGAAGAGCCAGAACGTTCCTGCTTGTTTTGCCAAGGTTGTTTCATGTTTTGCTCCTACTTCAGCCTGTGCTGCAAGTTGTGCTAAAGAAGTGTTGCCAATAGTTTGCGCAAAGAAAGAAAGGAGCTGTCCTTCAACCAGGGCGGAGATAAAGAGTTCTTCCTCTTGGGATGTCTGCAAAGCCATGGCTTGTTCAATAACCTGGAATAACCTACTCTCTTTCACTGTCTCATGGGCTCGAAGGTACGTGACACCGCGAAAGACAAGAGCACAACGTTCCTCCTCGCAGGCGTGCAGGGCAATGATGAGAGCTTTGCTCAGGGCGATGTCGGGGTTGCCAGTTCTTAAGGCGTCGAGCCTCCGAACAAGCGCACTGTTCTTCCGATAATCCTCAAGAAGCCTCCGGGAAACCTTGCCACTCATGAAATCTTCTCGTGCTCTCTCCCAAGAAGACAAAGAGGTGGTAGCCTCTTCAGCCCAGGAAAGGAGTGAGAAAGGAGGTTCTTGTCGTATCCTCTTTCGGTATGTCGCACACCAGTCTCGAATCTCTTCGTACCCAAAGCGCTCTTCCGGATTCCGCCTGAGGAGCCCTTGGAGGAGGTATTGCCATGAAGGTGGGAGCGTTTCAGCAATAGTTATGTCTTTCGTAGCGATGTGGAGTTCCATTTCCTGGAGGGTCAAGTCGGAAAGGGGATGTCTCCCGAGGAGGAATTCATAAAGGCACATACCTAAGGACCAGTAGTCGCTTTTTGGACTTACGGCTCCAGCAAGCACCTCAGGAGCCGCATACGGGATAGTGCGGTGACGGCTCACGAAAACGTAGAGGACTTCCCTAGGACAGAGCGAGGAAATGCCAAAATCGGTAAGCACGAGTTCCAAGGGTTCTTGGGATTTGATGAGGATGTTTGCCGGTTTCAAGTCCCGGTGGATGATGCCAGCGCTGTGGATACAGGCAAGCGCCTCGGCAAGATCTTGCAGGACGAGGAGTGCAACGTCTTCATCGCCAGGACCCTTTTCCATAAGGGTCCTGAGATTTCCGAGGGGCAGGTATTCGAGCACCTCGTAATACCCTTGAGGGGTGTACTCCGCCTGTAAGATGCGTACAAGGTGGTTTGGGAAGGTCAAGCTCAAATGTTTTACCTTTTCGACAACTTCTGGGTCAGGCGTAATATGGGGATGGTATGCCTTAAGAACGTAAGGAATTCCCTCCCGTTCCACAAGGTATAGCACCGCTTCGCTGCCCTCCTGTGACAGCAAGCGTACCATACGGTAACCCTGTGGTGCGAGGTGGGCAAAAACCCCAGGAAGTGCCCCCTCACGAAGGGTTGCCTCTCTCTCACGGCGTGTTGGTGGTATGTCCCCAGAGTTCGATAAGGGTTGCGTTGTCATCAACGTATCCCCCTTTTTCTCGAATGAGTTCGAGGAATTCCCGATACTGGGCGGATCGGAAAAGCACAGCGGGTGAGCCAAGGACAATAAGGTGCTCTCGAGCTCGGGTAATAGCCACGTTGAGCCTCCGATCGACAATGCTTCGCCCACTTAGGAACGGTTCGGGAGGGAAGGACTGGATACGTTGCAGTTGCTTCGGTGAGTTCACCGAGAGGGAGAGAATGATAACGTCCCTTTCTGTTCCTTGGAAACGTTCAACGGTATCAACCTGAACAAAAGCGTTCCACTCCTTTTTGAGGGCTTTCCGAAGAGCGTGCACTTGCGCCCGGAATGGAGCGATGATGCCAATACTCTTTGGTGTGGACTGGGAAAGACGTGCTATTGTTTCCACGAAGCGCACTGCAACCCTGACCTGAGTCCTGTTGACTCGTGGTGCTACACGTTCTTCGGGAACTGGGATGAAGAGTACTCGAGACTTGGCAAGGAGCCGCTCCACAGGGTCAGCACTCGTTGCGGCATAGCCGGTGATAGGAGTTTCCTGTTCGGCGCAGACAGTGCGGAGTGTGTTGCTGTACGCGAGGACGTTAGCGAAATCCTGAATATCTCGGTGCATTCGTCCTTGTGCACAAAGGTTCCCAAAACATTCTTGCCAACCCTTGCGTTGGGCATTTCGTAGAAGGCGCTCGAAAAGTGACATACCAAAGTTAGTAATACCTATACGCCGAAGTTCTTCGTCGCTCACATAGAGGCTCTCATGGGGTTGTACGGTGACGGCAGGGAGTTGTCGTTCGTCACCAATGAGGATGAAACGCTGCACAACGCTCAAAATGCCTGCAAGCTGTGGTTCAAGTAACTGGGAGGCTTCGTCGACTATGGCAACAGTGGGGGAGAATCTCGCGATAACCTCCCAGTTGTCCAGGCACGAGTCAATAGTTGATACCAAGACGCGCATGTTTTCGATAGTACGTTGCATCTCTTGTGGAGTTTTCCCCTTGAAGATTTCCTGGGGTATGCAATCGCGGTGCTCCGTAAGGATTGTGCTCCCCAGACGGAGGAAGCGATGCTCTGGTGCGGCATTTTTCACCGCCTCGCACATCTCGTCAACTGCTCGGTTCGTGAAGGCAAGAAGGAGCAGCCGCTCGTTGGTTAGAGAGAGGAAAAGGCGCACGAGGTTTGCGAGGATGATTTTGGTCTTTCCTGTTCCGGGAGGACCCTGGATGAGGAAGTAGTCCTGGGCGCTAAAGGCTCTTCTGAGGACATTCACTTGGTCGGCTCGGAGTTCCGCCGGAAGCGGAAGCTCTGCCACGGGACCAAAACGTGGCTTACAGAGACCCAGGAGGAGTTCCTGTTTTTGAGGTGGTGCTTCGAGGAAAAGGAAAAGCGATTGCATTACGGCCTTGTATCGGACCGAGAGGTCATGTTCCATGAGGAGGTGTTCGCCCTTCCTTTCCTGGAGATGGTGCAAAAACGCTTGACGTGACAAAGCCCGTACTACCACAGTGGTGCTGTCGATATACTCGAGGTAACCGGAGAGGAAGAATTTCTCTCCTTCTTGGGGCATGAGGAGAACTCGGTCACCAGCGCGAAAATCTGCATGGTAATCTTCGTGGGTGTCGATGCGGAAGGTGAAGAGTCCTTTTTTGAGGTCAACGTTCTCCCAGAGCAAATCTGGGAGCGTTGTTATCTGGTGTTCCTGATCCTCAAGGTTCTGCCGCCAGAGGGAAATAAAGCTTCCCGCGAAAAGTTCTGAGCGTGCCGTGCGTTCCTCTCGGAAGAGGAACGCCAACATTTGGGCGTAGTATCGTCGTGCCAAGGGAAGCGCCGCGGTGAAGGCCCGACGAAATCTCTCGAAACCTTCTCGGACATGGGATGCGATGGTCTCGCGTTGCTCGAGGATAGCAGCTATAGTTTCAAGAGGCTCCTTTTCAACTCGTTTCCAGAGGGAAACCACCATATTGCGCAGGTGGATGAGGTTCCTTTGGTCTTGCTCGGTAATGGAAAGGTTTTTCGCGCCCTCTGGAAGGGGAGCGGCGGTATAAAGGACGACTGCCTCGTTTGCGAGGGGCACGCGTGAGCTCTTTGCAATTGCGTAGTATCCGGCAACCTGGGCGTGGTGTTCAGGCCAGGGAGAGCGGTAAGGGTATTTCCTCGTGGTTTTAATTTCCACCACCTTCCAAAGGCTACCCTGCCTCAGAAGGATATCAGCTCTTCCCATGAGCCCAAGCGATTCGGAAAGCATGTTCTCCTCTGAGAGAAGTGCATCGTGAAACTGCCCAGCGAGGAAGCTTTGGACTTTCCGGTAATGGGCAAGGAGCTCGTTTTGTACCGTTTGGAGGTCAGAGGTTCCAAGAGGGAAGAACGCTAAGGGGTCCTCCTCAAGGAGACGCTGCAAAACGTTCTCGGGGGTTTCGTTTCGGTCAAAGCTCGTAGCCACAAGACGGGCAACGAGCGTTCCGTAGAGTGCCTGAACGTGGAATTCCTGGGGGATGCATCGACTGAAGAAAAAGAGCCAGGGTCTGAGCTCCCTAGCGTTGCAAGTTTTGGCAAGGTCGCTGAGTTCTACAAGAAAATTTGGTTCGAGGACAACTACTGTGTCTCTTTGAGCAAAGGCAAACCCCTTGATATTCCCATGTCGCACTGAGAAAACGGCAAGTGTATCTCCTTCAGAGAGCATCGAAAGTAGTGGCGACCAAGCTGAGTCAGAGAAAACAAGGCGCATCTCACCATGCGTTTTTGAGTGTATTGGGACTTGGTTGTTCTTTGGAGTGGCAATGACCTTAGCGTCAGGGATGTTGATTATAGCCTCCACACTCTCAACCGGAGGGAGTCGGAACTGAGCGAGTTCTTTCAGGTCTTGTGGGGGTTCTACTCCGGTCAATTGGGCGATGGCCCGAAGAGTGAGAGAACAAACGCCACGAAAAACCTCCTGAGTTATTCTATGGCCTTCGAGCAGTTGGTGGGCATGGGCAACTTCTGTTTCGAGTTCTTTGGGAACAGAGCCGAGAAGTTCCCAAAGCTCGTAGCACCGGCTCCTCAAGCTTTTTGAGGATTGAAGGATGCTTCGTACCTTGGTGTAGAGTTCCTCAGCACGTTTCCTTCGTGTTCTCGTGACGATGTGTTGAGTGAGTTCCGGATGTCCCACAAGATAGGCGCAGTATATGGCTGCCTTTTCCTCAAGGGTTTGACCCTCTTGGGCACGTTCCTCACACTCGCGAATATGGGGAATGAGCACAACCTTTTGCTTTTCTTTCAGATACGCCGAGAATAAGCCTTTTTCAACAACAGCGTGCACGATTTTTCGGATTCCTGGTGTGTCTTCGTTACCGTTGACCCAGCTTTCAAGGAGACGAGCAAGAGGTGTGATGTCAAAATGCTCCTCTGTGCAGTACGCAAGAACACGACCGCAGAAGGCGAAAGGGATGTCAGGCGTGAGGCGGAGTATTGCCTGGAAGAGCGCATAGTCGTCGTCAGCCTCCTCAAGGAGAATGTTTTCGAGGTCCTGAGCAAGGTCCTCTCGCCCTAAGATGCTTCGTAGCCAGCCTATAAAGTATCCCTGGCGGAGCTCCTGTTTCCCTAAGTTCCAAAGCTCCTCTCCACAGATGACTCCTTGGGCGAATTCTTCCGGCGTGGTGACGGAAATGTTCCCAAAAACGAATGGTTCGACAGAAGGGTATTTTTCTGGTTCCGAGGCGATAACGAGTTCTTCCCCTTGAATCCAGCGCAAGATAGCCTCATATCCGAGGCGTTGTGCGGTGTCTCGAGTGAGAAGACCTCTAAGGAGCGCCTGGAGGCGTGGTGGGAAGTCCTTTGAGATGGTAATAGGACGGGTAACCAACAGAAAAGCGACCACGTTGCTTGCCACGCCTTCGAAAGGGTCCTTTCCAAAGAGATTCAAAAGTATCATCCCAAGAGCCCACCAATCGCTTGCTCTCTGCGGTTGCCCAACAATGCACTCTGGAGCTGCAAAGTGGGCTTCGTGGCGCCAGAAAGAAGGGTCACCTCCAGGATAGGGGTCATCGAGGAATACCTCTCCCGAGGTAATGAGAATGTTAGTGGGCTTGAGGTTTCCATGGAAATGAATATGCTCTTGGAGACGGTAGAGCTTTGCGACAAGAGTGGGGAAGAGGGCAAGGGGATCACCACCATTGGCTACGAAGGTTTTGAGGTTCATGTCGAGTCGCTTCTCCACGAACACAATGTCTTCATCGCTCACCAAAGTCTCCACAAGAGGTGGAAGGATACCTTCTTCATAGAGTCGTAAGAAGGCGTTGAGGCGTTCTGTGGGGGAAACGAGAGACCTGGGGTATCGCTTAGCAAGGTACTCAGGGTACGAGGAAAGTAGACACGTTTCCTTACCCGATGGAGAGAGTCGGATACGGGTGTACTCTCGTTGCGTTTTCCCCTGTTGCTCTCTCAGCGTGGCATCGAGAATGGTTCGCTCCGTATTCATGTTCCCTTCCGCTCCACCAAAAGAGTGTATATCGAGTTTTGCTCCTCGAATCCCGTTACCACAGCATGACCTTCAAGGATTTGAGCGTCAAAGAGTGCCCGCGAGAGGGGGTTGACGAATAGCTTCTCAATGCGGTTCCCAATGCCCCGGCCACCCATAGAAAGGTCTTCCGTACAGCGTGCGCAGAGCGTTTCATAGACTTCCGGACGAATGTCGAGGATGATATGCCTTTCTTCCCGTAGTTTGAGGAGGATATTGCCCATCATTTTGTCGAAAATCTGGCGGGCGCTCTCTGGTCGGATGAAATCAAAGACCACAATGTTTTCCCCAATACGGTTGAGAATTTCGGGTCTGCCAATATCGAACTTGAAGAACTTTTCGATAGCCGAGAGGATTTTCTCGCGCACTTCTTCGTATGGAGCTTGTGGCGACACAAGGGGAATTTTTCTTCCCGAGGCATCTTCGGTGTATACACCAAGGTTTGAGGTGAAAATGATGAGTGTTTCGGAGAAGTACGCTGTCTCTCCTCGTCCATCGGTGAGGCGACCATCCTCAAGGATTTGCAAGAACTTATCAAGAATCCGAGGGTGGGCCTTTTCAATCTCATCAAAGAGGATAACGGAAAAGGGATTCTGTCGCACTGCGTTGGTGAGCTCTCCTCCGACTTCGTACCCTACGTATCCTGGGGGGGCGCCAATGAGGCGTTGGTCAGAGTGCTCTTGGCTGAACTCCGACATATCGAATCGGATATAGTTCTGTTCGCTTCCGAAAAGAAATTCCGTTATCGCTTTGGCAAGTTCCGTTTTTCCTACCCCGGTGGGACCAGCGAAGAAGAGAACCCCTTTTGGCTTTGAGGAGACCTGGGCATGCTGTGCACCACTCAAACCGAGCCAGGCTCTCTTAATGACGTCGGCAGCCATGAGGACTGCCTGGCGTTGCCCTTTGACTCGCCGCTCGAGCTCTTCCACTACGCGGTCAAGCTTTTCCTTGGGGATTTTCGCCCAACGGTTCTCCACAATCCCGAGTTTGTACCCCCGGATGGCATCGGCTACTCGGGAGAAGGGGATATTCTCTCGATGCATGAACTGGGCTATGGCGACGATGTCCCGGGCAAAGAGCCGCTCTGTCTGGTCAACGAAGATACCCGTGTAGCGCTTCCGCTCATCTTCTGAAAGGGTGGTTGCATCAGGGAATCCTCGGCTCAGCTCCTCTACGATGAGGGAGCGGATTTCGCTGTCAGGTTTCGGGATGCCGATGACCTTCAGGCGAGGGTTTTCTACGGTCAAAAAGGGTGGGAGGTCGTTAAGCTTTTCCGAGAACCATATAACGGTGTTCATACGAGGTGTCGTATCTTTCCCCTGAAGGACAAAGGGCTTCATCTCATAGCAGAGCTTCTGAAGCCTGCTGAAGAAGGGGAACTCATCCATGTCGCTTAGGCGTGTTGGATCCTGGGTATAGCGGGAAGCAAAGGAGAGGAAAATCACCGTGTGGGCTGACTGGTCTTTGAGGATTCGTTCTATGTACTCCCCTGCCCTCACTAAGGGCACAAGAAGGCGCTGCTCTTCCCAAACTTCGCCAATAAGTTGCGCAATCTCCTCTTTTCGTCCAACAAGGACTTCGAAACCGTCGGTTCGGTCGTACTGGATGATTCGGGTGTATCCTTCCTGTTCGGTGAGCATTTTGGCAATATACTGAGGAAGTGGGTACATGGCATGGGTGCCATCGGGAAGGGGGAACGGAAAAACATCGTAGATATTTCCCCACAGGACAAACTGTGATTTGATGCTGAGAAACCTCGAGATTTCCCGAGCCCATCGAGGAAACTGGTCGCCAAGCACCTTTTCCCCCTCCTTTCAGAAGGGTTCAGTAAAGGGCGTAAGAGCACCTCTTCTGGCGCAGGGAAGGCCGGAGCGTACTATTTTGTCGTAACTTCTGTCGCTGTGTTTTGTCAGAGCGCAGATGACAATGCCATCCTCCTTTTCGCAGAAGAAGACTCGCTCATCCACATGTCCCTGGGGGTAGACGAAGCAGCGGGGATCTTTAAGCTTTTTGGCACCGTTTCGACGAACCTCGGGGAGCATGAGTTTCCGGAGAATCCGTCGGACGCTTTCCTGTACGGTGGCGTCGGCTTCTTTGTACCACTCAAGAGCTCTTTTGGAGAAGTACACCGGAATTCGTGGTGTTTGGGTGAGTTTTGCACGGTACGCTTGGAAAAGGGCCTCCCCTGCTGGGGAGAGGAAGACGTAGTTTTCCTCTTCCGCAAGAAGAGTGCGTACCTTTGCTGGGAGTTCCCGGAACTTCTCCTTAAACTCGAAACGAGAACGGAGATCGGCCTCAAGGAACTCAAAAATTTCCTCGTACTCGGCCACGAAAGAGTAATCCCAGCCGATGGGCAAGGGCGGCATGGCAATGATTTCCTGAAAGACCTCGTGAATGTAGTACACCGGGACGTTGCAGAGGAGTCCCACAAGGGTTGCGTACGCACTTTCGGCCTTGAACCCCCCTGTGGCGTTAATTAGGACCTCTCTTCCCTTTTGCTTTTCTTCCTGAATGCAGGCAAAGAGCTGTCCCACAAGGGAGCGAAGACCGCGCAAGCGAAAATCTGCTTCGCGATACGAGAGGTCTTTAACAAGAACTGTCCTTGATTCATGTCCCTTCTGTTCGTAGTAAGTTGCCAGAGCCTTAGCACAGAGCTCTCCATCTTTGGTCTCAGAGTGGAGGAAAACAAGTGCATCGTCTTCCTTGAGGATGTGGCTTAAGGCGTTCGTTTCGGCCGAAGCCCTTCGGGGATCAGTGACCTCGAGAAATTGTACAAGCTCAGAAATCGTAGGATTCTGTGAGGATGCTGCATTCTTGCAAAGCGATGTACCGACGGTGTTGAGAATTGTCCGCACCGGGGCCCCTCCTTTCCCCTATTGCTAAGTGTATTATGCCGTAAAACCTTCAGGACGCAAAGGGGAGTATACCATCTTATTCCCCTATTGGCATGGGGTAAAAGCGGGGAAAGTTATGGGTTTTTTGCCCTATGGTTGTAGTTGAAGCAGTAAAGGAAAGTGTGGTATGGTTCGTACAGGGGAGGCGCGGTGAATTTCAAGGTTTTCACTATTGGCCACTCTAATCACCCTTTGCAGGAGTTTTTGGGGCTCCTCAAAAAGTACGGTATTACGCTTGTGGTTGATATAAGGTCCCACCCCTATTCCCGTTACGTTCCCCACTTCAACCGAGAGTCCCTCGCTCAGTGTCTCTGTCGTGAGGGTATTGGGTACGTTTTCCTTGGAGAATGCCTGGGGGGAAGACCAAGAGAGAAGGAGTACTATCGGGCGGATAATAAGGTCGATTACGAACTTTTACGTCAGTCGCCCCGTTTCCGGGAAGGCATAGAGCAGGTGAAGCGCTTGGCAGCGCAACATCGCCTTACGCTTCTCTGTAGCGAAGCGAATCCGTCAAATTGCCATCGAAAACTCCTCGTGGGACAGACCTTAGAGGAGGAGGGATTTGAAGTCGTCCACATTGGGGAAGAAGAGAAAAGGGGGAAGGCCGCACCCATTCCAAAAGAGGGATTCCAAACGGTTTGGAAACAAGGAGAGTTGTTTTCGACGACGAACTAGGCTTTTGGAAAGAGTATTCTGGGGAATGGGGGCAACGTTTCCTTGATTTTACAAAGAACGGATTACCAAGAAGTGGTGGTCTTCAGAATCTTTCGCTCTTCCTGCTCTCTATAGCAGAGAGTCTCCAAGAGAGTGTCATCATCGACTTGTTGCTGAGTACTTGAGGCAACACTGGGGTGGATTGGGAATCATTCTTGGGAAGGGAGATAATACCGGTGTTTTGTCTGCTCTGTCTTGCCGAGTTCCTCAAGTACCAAGGAAGATGCCTTGCAAGAGTTCGTCTTGACAATGGTGTGCGAATTCGTTCTGTTTCGGCGAACGGGGAACAGGGTGTTCCTTTCGAAAAACACTGTGCAAAATAGGGGCGAGAGGTTTCCACTTGATGGAGTAACGTGGAAAGAGATAGCAAGATGTACGGGCTTGTTGTCGCGATTAGGGTTGTTTAACCAGGATTATGGCCAAGTCTGCCTTTACCTCCTCCCCGTTCCCCGGCAGTATTGGCATACCCCAGTACCGTGACAGAAGCTACAAGGTTTGTTTGAAGTCGGTCGCCCAAAGCCTGGGTACGCATGAATACCCGAGCCGCTGCAGTGTCGGCAACGACCTGTTCCCTTGCAACGCTCACAAATATGCTCCCTTTGCATCTCTTCTCTCCAGTGCACTTTCTCGCCTCCCTAGAGTTTTTCGGCAACAAGCATCCACCGAACGTACCCTAAGACTTCAGCAAGGTCCTGAGGGAGGAGTTTTTCGAGGTCTTTTTTGATTTTGAAGTTGTTGGCAACCTGGAAGATAGCATTGTAGCATGCTCTTGGGTTGCTTCGAAGAGCTCTTGAGTCCTTCATAACTTTGGCAAAATTCAGCGCGTTTTCAAGGCCCTTTCGTGCCGCATAGGCGCTCCACTTGGTCCACTCTGAGGAGAGTTTTCCTTCATCTCCAGACGATGTTCTCTGCATTCCTTTCCGTAATTGCTCGAAGATTTCCTCAGCAAGGTGGAGTTTCTCTTCAGCGGTCATTACAAGCACCTCCTTCAGTATACATCCCTCGGACAGGAAAAGTTATTTTTGGCCTTGAACCCCTCTTTGAGTTTTTCCCAGGCATCTATCTGAATGAGTCCACTCTTTTTCGCTTTCTCGATGCAGCAGGCAACAAAGCGGAGCGTTTCATTCTTTTCAAGCGGCTGCAAGTTCCAAGAAGGTAAATGCAGAAAGGAAATCCGTCCAAGGCCAAAGCGCACCGCCCCAAAGCACCGGGGTTTTGCTCCTCCAATTTTGGGTGTGAAAACAGGCTTTACTTGGCCGTTTTCTGAGTCCCAGCCTAAGGCGGCAAAGACAAGGCCGAGTTCATCCTCGGCCATATTCTCAAAGTAAAGGGTGGTTCTGAATTTTGTTTCCTTTGGGACGACTTCGAGACATTGGTAGTTTTCCTCAGGCTCCAGGTCAGTGGAAAAAGAGGCAGAGCCTACTTGGTAGAACTTTCTACTGCTTTGGTATTTCCGTGGTCCGAAAAGGCTCCCAATCTTTACAATCTCCGTTACTTTCCTCTTCTTTACTTCGTCTTGAGAAAGGGCGTCAGAGAAGGATACTCTCCCCCGAAACCCTATGGCACCGAAAATTCGGCAGGCAGGGCAGAGCCCGTTATTAATGTTTCGACATGCTTTTTGGTCTTCACTCACTTCTTCACCCCGTCTTCTCTGTTCTTTATCCCATCTTCTCTGGAGCACGCAGGAGGATGAAATTGCTTCGGCAATGCTCCGAATAGCTCCTTTGAGGCTTGTTCCAGGGATGCAGATTTTCCCGTTTGCTTGGAAGAAACTCATCCAAAAATTTTTGTTGTCGTGCTCATACGCTCCAGAGCCAACGAAAAGATATTCTGAGCTCACCGTCACGACGAGGATTGCCTTTCCAGTGCACCGCTCTTTGATGAAGCGGTCATGCCAAACCGGTTCTTCTCTGGGGACTTCCTTTGGAAGAGGAATCCAAAAGAAAGGCTTTTGTTTGTTGTTGTTTCTCGTCATGAGATCAGCCTCCGTGGGCTCACAAAGTAGGTCACTCCGTTTTGGGAATACACACAGCACACACAACGTCCTGATGGCTGTCCAATACTTGGGTAGCGTTCAAAGGAGGGGGAAAAGTGAGGAGCATGGAGCGGGACAAGGTATGTCTGTATTTTCTCTACCTCCCATTCCCCAGGAACTTCGGTGAGGGAAGGGTCGTCACAAGGGTCTTCGCTCAAAACAAGCACGTCAAACAAGTCCTCTGTGCACCGTTGCCAACGTATTTCAAAGGTCTCTCCAAAAGTCATACCCTCATCCCGAAGGTTTCCTGAAAAGTCACTCGTCTTGAGGTCGAAGGAGAAGGTTACTCCGCCCAAACGGTTCCGGAGTGCTTCAAGAGCCGTTCTGTGAAGTCTTCCCTGGTATACGTACCCTCTCACGATGATCCCTCCAGATGTAGAAAACGAGTAGCTACCTGAGTGGCTATTTTAAGGAGATTTTTCCACTCTTCTGACTTATACACGACACGGGTGTACACACCAAAATCTTCCCGGTTGCCCTCTGGGACGCCAGAGAGAAGGTCATCCTCGCGAAGTCCATAGGCCTCCCGTTCCTCGGCAGAGGCGAAAGCGCCTACCCCCCAGAGTTTATCTTTAGGGATGTCTCTCCGAGCCATGGTGAACACGGCTTCAGTAATTTCGCAATGCACCTCTCCAAAACCCCGGCTTTTGCCGAAACCAATGCGGACAAGGCCGTCGTTCAGGGAACGTATGGTAAACCCAAGGAGAGCAAGCTGCCAGATTTCGAAATTTTCAAGAACCAGGGAACCCGAGAAGTTCCCTTCGACAAGGACTTCCATATCGAAGGGGCCAACCGCTACCGCACTGGTGAGGCGTGATATGGCCACCCCATAACGTATTTCCGTTTTCCAGCTCCCTTCGGGAAAGGCGTCGGTGAAAGCAATGCGTCCCCGGAGGCGGGTATTGCCGTACATTTTGCAGGCAAGGCAAGATTCTTTGTACACCTTGGCAGTATTGTCGTATTCTTGTAGTTGTTTCTTTTTTACACAGTTTTCCTCTTTGTCCAGGATGTTGCATATGTCGTCCTTTGTTATCGTGCGGAGTACCTTTTCGGTAAAGCTTCGGAAAACCCCTTTGAGAGATGAGCCGGGAAGAAAAACCGTTTCCCCTTCAGGAGTTGACGTTCGAACAAACTGCATGTCTGGGAGTGAAGGATTCGCAGAGACCATCCCCGACTTCACAAGGAGTGGACCACAGGGTTTGATAATGAAGGAGAGGCACAGGCTGTTCCAAAATTTCCGGTGCATACTCTTCCCTCCTCATTGCAGCGCTTGTTCGAAGGCGGCGATGAACTCCTGAGGATTTTTAAATGTCCCCTCACGGCCAAAGAGGATATCTTCGGGAGTAAGAGCTCGAATGGTGAGTTGTTCAAGCGTTCCCCATCCAAGCCCCCGGGTACTTTTTCCTCCGATAGCAAGTTCACCTCGTTGGAGCGCTTCTAAGGCAAGGCAAAGCAGTCCGGTTTCCCAGTCTTCCAGGTTTTCAAGGACGATTCGTAGGTCGAAAGCAGCACCTCGAGGTACGGTCTCAAAATCGTACTTTACTCCCTCTTTCGCTGCCCCCAGGTCCCGGTCGATGCCCACACCGTCTCGAACCTCAAAGAGCAAAGGAAGGGCATCGGCATTTGAAAGGTGTGCGTCTTGAAAAGCGACTCGGCTCGCCATCCATTGATGACCAAAGATGCGGCAAGCAGTACAGGTTTCCTTCCAGAGTTCTTCGCTGAAGAGCGTATCAAGTGGTTTCCTTGTACGTTTCGCCTTATCCTCTGCATCTTCGTAGAGCTCTCGTTTTTTATCTGGGGAAACACAAGAAGCTTGCGAATCGAGAGGATCGCAGGCCCAGAGCCTCTCGCCACGAATGGTTTTGCGCATGTCTTCAGCGGTACGGAGTATCCGCTCAACATACGTTCGTACGACGCCTTTCAAGGAGGAACCAGGAATGTACGGGAAACCATCGGGAGTTTTCATGACAGGGAGGTCGGATCCGACAGGAAGCAGAGACACTCGACTTCCTACAGCAAGGGCCGTCCGCGTTACGAAGCGAGCCTCAATGCAAAGCCGACTTTTAATACGGGTGAAATCAAGCATTGGCGTCACCTCCTTTCTCTTCCGCTTTCAGTGCCCGGACAAAGAACCCGAGGTACAGTCGTACAAACTCCATAAGGAAAGCCCGGAATTCGTCGCCTTCCCCGAGGCCTTCCTGCTTGGCAATCTCTTCGGCTTTTTCTTTTAGGGTTTTAATGTCTTCGAGGATTTGGTTGCCAACCTTTTCGTCGATGTACCTTCGTCCCATCTGATATCTGAGGAAATTTTCCAGAACCAGGATTGAGTCGGTCGCAGAGGCAATGTTCTGGAGGTTTCGGAATTGGCTCTCTTCGGTTTTTTTGGTGGCTCTGTCTTCCCGGGTGTTTTCTTTGGTCAGTCTTTTTTCGGCTAATTGCACGATAAAGTCAAGTTCTCGCTCCACAAGATGCTTGAGTTTTACGCTCAACCTCATACGGGCATAACCTCCTCATGCAATGGGTGGCAGATAGTAATCTCCCCGAATCCTTCGGGGGTACGTTTTCCAAGTCCCTGATTTTCTATCTCTTCAAGAAGGGGCACAAGTTCCTCAAGAGGGATATCAGTGCGAAAGACATAGGTGCTTCCTGGAGCTGCGGCAAGAGCTGTTGGTTTTGGCAATCCCCAGGCGGTAGACCATCCCCCAGAAAAGGTAGGTTGCGTAGCGTGGAAGACAAGCTCTACTTTCTTTCCCTCGATGGGAAGGTGAGGTACAAGGGAGGGAAGACCATAGGTATCCTGGAATATTCCAGGTGAGAGGAGATCTACGCTGAAGTACGTTCCCTGGGGTTTCCTCAGGGGAGCACGAGAGGCTTGAGCAGCGAGTTCAGCAAGGTCTTCCCATACCCTCTGCAGGGTTTCGTTAAAGCGGCACAGACGCTCCTCAAGCGGTGGGTAAGAGTTCGGTTTCTGCTTGAAACGCACCTTTCCAAATCCCCTTGTGGTCATCGCACCGATACCAAGGTACTCAACTGCTTCTTTGAGGAGTTCCACATCGCTGTCCTCCTCTGCCCATATACGACCGGAGAAGACAAGTCCCTCCACAGGAGGAATGCCAAAAACCCGGTAGAGCATACCCTCCTGGGCAGTACGGCGGGTACGGCTCAAGGCTACCTTCGTCTGGGGGTATAGTGGTACCCCAGTCTTGCACCAACCCTCTGGAGTGCGAACGCAGAATCCACTGATCCGTTCCATGCGTCCGGAGCAATTCTTACATCGAAATGCCATGGGGATTGGGAACCGTGCTCCAGATCGTTCAAGCTCTTTGTATGCTAAGGCCACCAAGAGGCTATCTCGGACGCCATGTCCTCCCTCTCGCGTGAATCCTCCATGGAGCTTGCATTCCAAAGCTGTGAAGGGAACAGGAAGGGCAAAGTGTGCTCGAGCGTTCGCGGGGAAGAGGTTCCCAAAACGCATACGTTGCACCTGGGGGAGAATCATATCTTCTCTTTTCTTCGTCTTGAGCCATTCAGCAAGCGTTCCCCGAAGGACACTCCCGGGAATATAGTTCAAAGTGTTGAGAAAGTCGTTCTTGGGTTTTATACCTCCTACCCGGAGGGGTGTCAGGGGCTCCACAGCGATATAGTACAGTTTCACGTTTCCACCCCTCTCTGTGTCTGAAGCGCTTTAAGTTCTTCGAGGAGATCCTCCTCAGGGAGAATCTGTCCGTTAAAGGTTGCGACGAACTCTTTACAGTGCAACCATCCAAGTCCTCGGGATTTCCCTCCCCCTATGGCAAAAGACATGCGGGAACCCAAGAGGAGAAGGAGTGCTGCCCTCTTTGCTTCGGAAACATCAGGGAAAAATCCCTTGATGGTTGTGGAAAATGAAGGGGAATATCCCACCTCGGTAGAGAACAGTCTCTCCTCATAAGCAGTTTTTCGGAAACGACTCAGAGAAACACTCATACGCGTATCCTTGGTAGCGTCCTTGAGGGTAACACTCTCAAAACTCAGAGGAGATTTTTGTCGTGGATGTCCGAAGACGAGACATACCGGACACATACTACAGATTGTTGCTGGTGATGAGGCATCGCAGGCTGGAATACCAAGGCTTCGCAAAGCTCGCTCTGCGCCTTCCCGGAACCATCCTTTGAGCGTTGTGGCCGGGAGGATTGGAAAACAACCCTCTTTAGGGTCACAAAGGAGTGCCTTATCCACCCAAAGCTCGAGTCGATCTCCGCTCACGTGAAAGCCTGATGCAAAGCAGAACGTGCAATCAACGCGAAGCATTCCTTGCATACTCTCCCTCCTGGAGGTTCTCGAATGCCCCAAGCTCCATAAGCTCAAGGACGTCAAGAAGCGGTGTCACCCAGCGATCGCCCCTTTTTGCCCAGAAGAAAAGGAGTTTGGAATCCCCGACGAGAGTTTCAAGTCCCTTCAGCGCTTTAAGAGCCTTTTCCTTTTTGTCTTTTTTCATCCTTGCTATCTGATAGAAAATGAAGTTCAAAGAGGTGTGTACACCACTTTCGAGGGCTTCCGCGAAGCTCCGAAGTTGCGTTGCCGCAATACCAGCCTTAAGGAGGTGTAAGGCAACTACGTTGAGCTTTTTGGCATCCTCAAGGGTGTAGGGTCGAGCAGTAAGCGTAATATCCTTTGGACGTTCGTAGAGTGCTGCAAGGAGCTTTTCACCTCCCTCTACGAACACCGGCGCTTTAAGCCAGAAGTGGCAGAGAGTACTTTGCTGCTTTTCTCGTGCTAGGTGCTTGGCACGCTTCAGAAGTCCCTCAGTGATGCTCAAGAGAAAACTCACCGGATACTTTAAATCGGCTATAGCCAGTCCTGCAGACATGCTAAGTGGCGTGGTGATGTTAATGTTCTGCATTTCTTGCTGCAGACGATGGCAATCTTCATGTTTTTCGAAAGCCTCAAGGAAATGCACCGCGAGAGCCCACCCAGCACTGCCGGGTACTATAGCTACAACGTCGTCTCCACCCAGAGCAACGATTTCAAAGGGCAATGGTTCCTCGGCTTCCTGAAAAGTCTTCGAACCAAAGGTCTTCACAAAAGCTTCAAAGAGCGCTTCGTGGGTGATTTTTTTCATGGTTTCTGAGAAGTGCCGGAAGAAAGCCGGAGAAGTTGCTCGTTGGAGAATGTCGCCCATGTTGTTCCCATCGGCATACAGGAGCGCAATGTACCCTTTACCCCCGGCAAGAGCGTCAAGGTCTTTCGGGTACTTGAGGCCTTCCGGAGCAAGTGGAATATCCTTCTTCTTCAGGAACAGGGTGAAACTCTCCACGAAAGCGCGTTTCTGCTCTCGCCCCTTTTCTCTTTTGGTATAGCATACACCGCAGAGGAGCTCGTCAAGGTCCTCCTTTTCTCCTGCCCGTTTCCCACACGAGGTACACCTTGCTTGGAAGGGAAGTGTCGCGAAGAAGGGGGCAATGCGTTTCTCTCGCTTTTTCTGCTGCAGTTTCCCTGCAAGGTACGCCACAAGTTCGCCAAAGTTCTTCCGATCTTCCCGCTTCTTAACAAGGGCCTCAAAGTGGCTGAAGAGAAGATCCGAAGCAACACCCTTTCCAGTCAAACTCTTGATGCTTTCTGTGTCTTGAGGAAAGAGTCCTCGAGCTATTTCCTGGTATCCAACAGGAGGGGAGGTGACAACGGTAACTGTAGCTACCTTAGTTCGCTCAGGATAGAGGCGCTCGATTTCCGAAGCCCATTGGGGAGCTTCGCTTGCGGGAAGGACGGCAAGGAGCCCCCCACCTCCACAGTAAAGCAGGCATTCTTCGGCAAGCTTTTCACGAAACATGCGGACGATTTCTTCTTCAAGTTCTTGGAGTATTTCGCTACCACCCCTGATTTCAGGAAGGGAGCGGGTCTCGTACACGTACGATTTCACAGAGTCCACATCGGCCATGAGAAACACAAGAGGGAGATTGTCTTCAAAGAGTTCTTTCTCAAGCTCCTTAATGTTCTTTGTGATACGCTCGAGCTCTTCTCTCGTTTCTCCCTTGCTCAATCCTGGCCTATCTCCTGCTGAGGCATAGCTGTCGGCAAGGCATACGACTTTCTCGAGGAGAGAGGACTGACTCTTGAGGTCCCTTAGATGGTGTCGGGCAACAATGCCAAGAAGGATACGGGAGGAACACTCATCAAGACTCCAGCTTCGCAACATGGCCTCAGTAAACTCAACCCCTCGTTCGACGTGGCGGCGATACTCCGTTGCCCCTTCTTTTGACTTACCAATATCGTGGAGCAGTCCTCCAAGACACGCCAGGGCCCGAAGATCCTCCTCTCTAAGATTTTCTTCTTTTCCGCAGATTTCTTTTGGGGTTTTCCCTCGAAGCATGAGTTCTGTAACCATGGCAACCGCAAAGCCTGCGGTAAGGGCGAGATGGTCATACAACGAAACCCATGAGACACGAGTATCTGCGACGATGTAGTGTTCTTCTCGCAAACGAAAGCCAATCTCTTTTTTGAATCTCTCAACCGCTTCCCTCAGCTGCGCCAAACTCCTCACCTCGCTCCTCCAATGGTACGGACTTGGTGGTGCTTTCGCATGAGGTGAAGACCCAAAAGCGCTTAGGGTGAAGACCCTATACGTGCGAAGAGCATACCAAGATCCCGGATGAGTAAGTCCCGGACTTTCACCCCCTCTCCAAAGCCAAAATGGTCTCGATACTTTGCGTAGATGCTGCAGAGCTGGTTACTGACTGTTTTTCTGCTTCGCCGGAGTTTTTTCGCGAGCACTTCCTGCGTTCCACCAACTTGGATGAGGGCTTTGGCGAGTTCCTGTTCTGCAGGGGTGAGCTTTTCCCAGAAAAGTTCGAGGAATCGAAAACGTTCCAGATCCCGCAATTCCCTTTGCTTTGCGATTGCTCGGTATGGGTCATCCCAGAGAAGAATCTCTCGTGCAGTGGAAGGAAAAAGACTCCACTGGAGAACCGGGATAGGCACAAGGACTACTTGAGACGGGTCCTCAGGGTGCATCGTTTTCTCAGCGAGCAATCGTCCCTCAGAGAGAAGATGCCAAACATGGTCGTCCTCATCAAAGAGGAGTTGTGCTACCACCATGCTCAGGGCGGCCATGATTTTTCTTCCCCCAGCGATAGAGAGGTGTATCCGAAGCCTCTTCCGTTTGAGGTCTGCTACAGTGCGGTAGAGAACTCGGAGAAAGAGCCCCGCATCCTCTTCGGTTAGGAAATCCTCGGGGAAATGTTCTTTATCCCGTATGGGTACGAAAGTAAAGGGCATAGAGTACCATGAGGCTTCCTTCTCGAGTTTCTCAAGGGATGCTCGGAGAGCGGGGAGGGAAGGATTGAGATGGAGCACAAAAACGTTCTCGATGGAAAAGTTTCTCTCTATAAGGGTGTCGAGGGTGAGGGTCACTACTTGGGGCTCAGTACCCAGAGTTGCCACGAGAACCTCAGGTGGTGGGAGCACAGATACAACCCCCCCTTAATGAAGTACCTTCTCCCCTTTTATCGTAGCAAAAAGAGGAATAGGAAGAAAGGGGAGTATAGAGGGAAAAAACTCTATATTGCCTTGTTGGGCAAAAGATGTACTTTCTTTTGCCAGAAGTTGCAGGTGCTTAGGTTACTTCTGCCCGCATAGGAGGCTTGCTACCTTTATACCTGAGAGAATCATTCCTCCGAAAATTGGTCCCATCCTTGGCCCCCCGTGAATCTCGCATACGGCCATTCCGGCGGCAAAGAGCCCTGGGAATACCTCTCCAGTCTTTTCGACGACGAACCTCTCTGCTTCTTCAGCATTCATGGGGAATTCGGTTTTCTTCTCAAGAAGCCCTCGTTTCACAAGAAGCGAAACAACGTTAGCTGGATGTCCCGTTCCATCTACGACGAACGTAGCCTTTACCGTGATGGGGTCCACATGGAGACCAAGTCTTCGTACTGGTCCCCAGTTGATGACGATGCCGCATACTCGCCCATCCTGCATGGCCACGTCTTCCACGCTCATGTTGTTGAAGATAGGAACGCCAAGGCGTGTGGCGCGGTAGATTAAGGCGGCAGCAAAGTGGCAAGAATCAACCACAAGATAGTTCCTGTTCACTTTGTATCGTACATCGAGCTCCTTGAGGAAATCCTCGAGGTCCTTTTCTATAACGATTTCGTTGAACATCATGCCTCCCCCCCAAATACCTCCGCCAGGTGCGTTCCGTTCTTCGAACACTGCTACCTTACGGTTTCTTTTCGCAAGCTCGTACGAAGCGACAAGACCACTGGGCCCCGCTCCCACGATGGCTACATCGAGTTCGAGAAACTCTTCGAGCTTCTCGAAGAAAGCTTCAAGAATGGTTCCTGAAATAACAACGTCCTTCATAGTCTCACGCCCCTGAGTTCTGACTCTTTTCCAACCTGGTCTCGAGAAACAGCTCCCGCTATTCCATATTAGCGCATCGTGGTTCTGCCAGAAACTCTCTTTAGGATAGAAAAACTTGGGGAGGTTTGATAAAACGTTTTTCATTCAGTTTCTTTGAGATTTTTTTCTTGACTTCTTAACGATATTATGCTATTTATTTCTACAGATAAAACGTTTTATGAGAGCCTATGCCAGTCACCATAAAAGATGTAGCCCGTCTCGCTGGAGTCTCTCCAGCGACGGTTTCCCTTGTTCTGAGTAACAAAGGTCAGGTTGCTGAGGAGACGAGACGTCGGGTTCTTGAAGCGGCGCAAAAGCTTGGATACCGACCGAATGTCCTTGCTCGGAATCTCGTCAAGGGGAAGACGAACACTGTGCTCCTTTGCGCCTTCATTCGGGATGACCGCAAACTCTCCACGTTCTATGGAGAGCTCATCAACAGCCTCCTTACCGCTATATCCGCTTCCGGGTACTACCTCCAGATGGTCGTGAAAGGGGAATTCTTCAATGGTCACCCTCTGGACAAGCGAGAGGCTCTCCTTGACATAGCCCGAAATCGCCTCTTTGAGGGACTTGTCCTCCTTTCCCACTGGCCGGTGCAGTATGCAGAGGTGAGCGACCTGGTCCGAGAAGGGTTCCCTTTTGTCGTAGTGAATCAACGAGTAGAGGGGGAAGGGGTAAGCTACGTTGATATCGACCACTACGGGGGGGCAAAGGCAGCGATGGAGTACCTGATTAAACAGGGTCATACTCGTATTGCCCATTTCCGAGGACCTCAGGGGCATCGCCACGCCGAAGAACGCTATCGGGCATACCTTGATACCCTTGTGGAGTACGGTATTCCTATCCGGAAGGAATACATCCTCGAGGGTGATTTCCGCCGCTTAAGTGGTCGAAAGGCTATGGAGGAGCTCTTGGCGGTGCGTCCGTTGCCGACTGCGGTTTTTTGTGCCAACGACAAGATGGCCATTGGAGCTCTGCAGGTAGCGAAGGAACGAGGCATCCGGGTGCATGAGGATCTCACCCTCTTTGGTTTCGACGGCATTGAGGCGGTCAAGTATACTGACCCCCCGATTCCGACGGTGGAGCAACCCCTCGAGGAGTTGGGGAAAGTGGCGGCAGAGGTACTTGTGAAGCAAATTCAAGGAGGTGAGAGGAAGAAGGTCATTCTCTCTTGCAACCTTCTTGTGTGGGATGGTCTTCGGTAGTGTGGTGGGAATGGAAAAATCGTGAAGAAGGAGGGTAGCTGACGTGAGACGTATTGTTTTGGTTGTTGGTTTTCTGGTGCTTTTTGCGGGTGCTGCTTTTGCTCAGCTTCCTGGAAATGTCCCCCGTAACGAAACCCTCATTGTCGACCAGCTCACTGGCCGTGTTGGAACGCCGAGCAATTTCAATCTCTGGTCTGGGTGGCGGTGGCAGGATCGAGGGTTACAGCAGCTTGTGTGTGAACCGCTTTGGACGGTGGATTACGCCACTGGTGAGATTATCTGTGGCTCGGCTGCGGAACTTCCCCAGTACAATGAAGACTTCACCAAAATGACCATTAAGCTTCGCCAGGGTATATACTGGAGCGATGGAGTGCCCTTTACCGCCGATGATGTAGTGTACACCATCGACATTCACGTCAAAACTCCTGGTCTCCTCTACCACGGTCCCATGGCTGAATTCGTGGATAAGGTGTACAAGACCGATGACTACACAGTGGTCGTTGAGCTGAAGAAACCAAATTCCCGTTTCCACGCTCACTTCCTCGATCGGTGGGGTTGCCTGCGGATTATGCCCAAGCACATTTTTGAAAAAGTTGAGGACCCTGTTACCTTCGAATTCAATCCCCCCGTAGGTTGCGGGCCGTACAAGCTCCTTGACTACGACCCAGCAGGTTTCTGGACGCTTTGGGAGCGTCGGGAGGATTGGCAGCGTACTCCAACGGGGATGCTCTATGGAGAACCGAAGCCGAAGTACGTGCTTTTCCAGGCGTTTGAAACCGAAGAGGCTAAGATTCTCGCTATGCTTCGGCACGAACTTGACATGGCCCAGTTTGCTCCCGAGGGCCTTCGGGTTGTTCTTGAGCGAAGCGAGACAACTCGAGCTTGGCGGAAAGAATGGCCTTGGGTTGTGAATATCGACCCTTGCATCACTGGGATTATCTTCAACAACATGGTGGAACCGTACAACATCAGGGATGTACGGTGGGCCCTGGCACTGGCAATTGATATAGTCGATTACATGGCTACGGCTTTCGACCTTATGGCTCCAGTAAGCCCTATTCACCTACCACCTGTTCCAGCCTATATTGAAGCTTTCTTCAACCCAATGGAGGAATGGCTCAAGAACTTTGAGCTTGATCTTGGGAATGGTGAGAAGTTCAAGCCTTTTGATCCGGAAGTTCCCCAACGTATCGCTATAGCCGCAAAGGAACGTGGTTACCCTGTTCCAGAGGACCCCAAGGTCCTCCGAGAACTCTTTGGTATTGGCTGGTGGAAGTATGCTCCTGATGTAGCTGAGAAACTCCTCAAAAAGCACGGCTTTACCAAGGGTGCTGATGGGAAGTGGTATTTGCCCAATGGCCAGCCCTGGAAGATTTCCATTGTGACTGACCCGAACCCTGCCCACCACCACTACAGGAACGCTATGGCCGCGGCAGAACAGTGGAGGAGGTTCGGAATTGATGCTACCGTGAACGCCACGGAGGCTTTCAACAGTCTCCATCTCATGGGCGAGTTCGAAGTTGGTACCATGTGGCCAGCAGCTGAGCCTTGGGGAGCGGGTGTTGACCTCTCAAGAACCCTTGATCCTTGGCGCTCAAGCCTTGTTGTTCCAATAGGTCAGGCGGTTACCCTTGGTCCTGGTGGTGCAGCCCGCTGGTCGAACCCACGGCTTGATGAGGTTATTGCCAAACTCGAAGCAACAGATCCCTTTGCGGACATCGAGACAACTCGTCTCTTGGGGATCGAAGCGCTGAAAATTGTCGTCGAAGAGATGCCTACCATTCCGACCTACGGATACTGTGGTGCGGTGGCCTGGGACGAGTACTACTGGGAGAATTACCCTGGCGCAGAGAATTCCTACACTCAGCCGTACCAGCACTGGCCGAACTTTAAGTACATGTTGCCTTTCCTGAAGCCGAAGAAGTAACGTTTTGCGGCCCCCGAAAGGGGGCCGCAAGGAGGATGCACCATGCGTTTTGTTCGGGATTACCTTGCTCCACGACTTGTCCAGTACGCCCTTGTGGTCTTTTGTGGTATCACTGCGGTGTTTTTCATCCCCCGTCTCGCTGGGCAAGATCCAGTCCTTGAGATGATTGCTCAAATCCAGACCCAGGGCGCTTCTCTTGACCCTCAGGCGGTGCGAAGCCTCATGGAAACTCTGCGGGAGCTGTACGGCCTCAAGGGAAACCTCTTTGAGCAGTACCTCACCATGTGGCGACGGGTCTTTACTCTTGACTTTGGCCCTTCTTTCTTTCAGTTTCCAACTCCTGTAGCGCAGCTTCTCCGCATTTACTTGCCCTGGACGGTTGGGCTTTTCGTGACCTCGACGCTTCTTTCTTGGATTCTCGGAAATGTCATAGGAGGAATTGCTGGGTACTTCTCCAGTAAATCCTGGTCGAAGGTGCTTGATGCTGTTATCATGGTTATCCGTCCTATTCCCCATTATATTTTCGGGGTAGTCTTGCTCATTCTCTTTGCATATCTCTGGCCCCTTTTCCCGGCAGGGGGACTCACTCTGGGGAGGAAGGTGGTCGTTAACTGGAACCTCATTGTGGCAATCGTACGTGGTTCCTTTCTTCCGGCGTTAAGCCTTGTTGTTCTTGGGGGTGTCGTCTGGTTCCAGCAGATGAAGCTCCTTGTACAGAATGTGAAACGGGAAGATTTCGTGGAGTACGCTCGGGTAGGGGGAGTGAAAGAGCGGCGTATCGTCTTCCGATACGTGCTCAAAAACGCCATGCTCCCTCAAATTACTCAGCTCACCCTTGCCCTGGGGCAGGTCTTTAGTGGTGTTCTCATCGTGGAGATGGTCTTTTCCTATCCAGGGATAGGACTTTTGCTCTATCGGGGAGTCACGCGAGGCGATTACAACCTGGTCATGGGGATTACGGTGCTCTCCATTTTCACTATTGCAACCTCAGTACTCCTTCTTGACCTCCTCTATCCCCTCCTTGACCCCCGTATTCGACACAGGTAGGTGGATGTATGGAAGCTCTACGGGAACTTTTCCGGGATTACCGCTTTACTGTGGGATTCGTCATCTTTGCCCTCCTCGCCTTTCTGGCCTTTCTCTCTTTCTTTTCTCCATACGACCCTATCCGACAGCTCCAGGTTCCCCGCGACAAGCCTCCTTCCTGGTCGCACGTCCTTGGCACCAACTCTAAGGGACAGGATGTCTTTTGGGAGGCTACCTTTGCCATTCGAAACTCCCTCATTGTTGCCCTTATTGCGGGGCTTTTGTCACGGATGGTTGCTATTTTAGTGGGGTTCCTTTCTGGGTACCGAGGAGGGACACTCGACCGAGTCCTCATGGGACTAGCGGACGGGTTACTCGTTGTTCCTCTTTTCCTCATCCTCGTTATGGTGGCTATGCTCCTTCGAGGGAGTCTCACCCTTGTGAATACGGGACTTCTGCTTGCTTTTTTTGGCTGGGCATGGGATGCCCGAACGATTCGTTCACAGATTTTGAGCCTCCGAGAACGAGAGTTTACCAAAACCTCGATGCTCTCTGGGAACGGCACCATGGCCTTGGTAGCCAAGGAATACCTTCCCTTCACGACACCTCTTATCTTCTCAACCCTTATCAACAACATCGCGTGGGCTATCGGCATGGAAATCGTTCTCGCCATCCTTGGTCTTGTGCGTCTTGAGATTCCTACGTTGGGTACCACCCTCCAGTGGGCCATCACGTACCAGGCGATGCTCCTTGGGCACTGGTGGTGGATTATGACCCCGGTTGTGCTTACCATTCTCCTCCTTGTCGCTTTGTACTGGCTTTCGGTGAGCGTGAGTGAGTACCTCGACCCGAGGACACGAATCCAGAGGATTGGAGCGCAGTGACCATGCATGTTATCAAGGTTGACCGTCTCCAAGCCTTTTACGTCCTTGAGACGGCAAAAGGCAGAAAAGTTGTCAGGGCGGTGAACGGTGTCAGTCTTGGTATTCCTGAAAACGCCGTGTATGGTATTGCAGGGGAAAGTGGGTGTGGGAAGACTACGCTCCTTAAAGCGCTTCTTGGAAACATTGAGCCTCCTCTGCGCCATTTTGGGGGAAAGGTGCTCTACCAGGTGAATGGACAATACCTCGATGTTTTGGCGCTTCCTCCACAGGAGAGACAACGTCTTCGCTGGACCTTCATTTCCTATATCCCTCAAGGTTCGATGAGCGTTTTCAATCCAGTGGTGAGGATACGGACGACATTCATGGATTTTCTGGAAAGCCATGCTCCTGGTAATGTTCGCCGGAGACTCTTCCACGAAGCGGAAAAACATCTTGAGGAACTTGGGCTTTCCCCGAGAATTCTTGATGCGTACCCTCACCAGCTCTCTGGAGGCATGCGTCAGCGGGTGGCTGTTGCCTTAGCTACCCTTCTGAAGCCTCGAGTCATCCTTGCCGATGAACCCACAACGGCTCTTGATGTGGTCGCCCAGAGGGCGGTTCTCCAGCTCCTTGCGGATGTTCAGAGGGACCTCAAGAATACCATCGTTCTCGTTACCCACGACATGGGAGTGCATGCTGCAGTCACCACCTGGATGGCTATAATGTACGCTGGGAAAGTCGTGGAAGAAGGTCCGACTCGGGAAATCTTCGCCAACCCTCTGCATCCCTATACCCAGTACCTCATCCGTTCGCTCCCCCGAATTGGCGATAAGGGATTTAGAGAGTCTGCTCCAGGGAGTCCTCCTTCTCTTGCCAACCTTCCAGAAGGTTGCGCTTTCCATCCTCGGTGTCCTTTCGCTTTCTCCCGGTGCCGAGAAGAGGTGCCAGAGCTTGAGGTTTGCGGAGCGCAGAGAGTTGCCTGTTTCTTGAGGAGGGAGAGTTGTGCCGCCGCTTCTTGAGGTGGATCGTCTCACCAAAGTCTTCACCCTGGGGAGCCTCTTCTCCCGGGTTCGGATTACCGCTGTGGATCGAGTTTCCTTCACCATCAACGAAGGAGAAATCTTCACCCTTGCCGGAGAGAGTGGCTGTGGGAAGACGACCACTGCTCGC
>JANXBI010000064.1 GCA_025060675.1 Candidatus Caldatribacterium sp. | reverse complement strand
GGTCTATACCTTGTGGTGTTACCGTATCAAAGAGCCAGTACCGACTGTTCCTTGGCTGCGCCGGATGATCTGGGTAGGTTCGGTAAGGAAAGAGGAAAGTCATTACCCCTTCAGGGGTGGTTACCTTAGGGTAGTTGGTGTGCCATATGCAAAAGAGTTGATTCATGTAAGGGATGGTTGGGGCTCCCCATGGGAAGAGTCCCCATGGAGAGGTACCGTACCCGAATTCGGAGGTTCCAGGGATACCTAAGGTAACCTGAGCAATGTGTTCAATGGACTTTACAGTGTGAAGTACGGCGTATTGGGGGAGAATTCGCCTCATGGTATGAGAGGAATCCCTCCCCCATTGAGCCTTCCCTGAGGACCGTTGAGGATGTACGGTTCAAGACAGGTCATAACGCGGGTACAAACCGTAGTGTGCTCTGGGTGGATCTGAACCTGCCAATACCTCTGTACTTGGATCTGGTATGGTTTGTAGAGGGTGTAGAAAACTTTGATCCCGAACGCTTTACACTCCTCTACCTTCTCTTGAACTTCCTTTGGTACAGGATGTAATGTCTGGATGTCAATGACTCCCCATGTCCAGTAGGTGTAGTCAGGGATGCGGCTGTAGTTTGTTCGGAAGTGTCCGTTTAGGTGGTGGAGGTCGAGGTGAGGTTCGAAGATGTTTATTGTCTCTTCAGGGATAAGGTTGTTGGTGTAGAAGGCGATGACCTTTTTCAGTCCTTGTTTTGTCTGTCGGATCGCTCGGGCTTCAAAGACCAACCGTTTCCGGTACTGGGTATCATCTTCTCCGAGACGTCGTTCAACACCGAGGATGCGTCCGTACCAGTCAAGGTATACTCCTTTAGCCTTGTGGATGGTGAGATTCTCAAGGAGTTGGTGGAGGTCAGAGGCAGTAAGGTCGATGGCCCGACTCAAGGTGTCAATGACCGCACGGTGGTCTTCTTTTGGATTCACCTTTCGGATGAACGGTGGTAGATACCTCCAGACTCGTCCAGCCATTAGAGACCTTCCTGCCTTGTTCGAACGATGATGGTGACTTTACCCGGTCGAATCATTTGGTTGTCACCAACTCTGATGGAGAGCGAGGGAGTAACAGTAACCGATCGAATGGCCTGTGGGTTGACGCTCATCACTGTTCCAATGAGGTGTGAGGGGGTGTAGTCCTCTCCCACCTCTCGTGTGTTCAGGTAGTTGAGTACAGTCGTTTCAATGGTTTTCCGGTATGCTTCCTCGTCAAAACCCTTTGCCAGCTCCACTTCAACCGTCACATCGAAACGGAGTACAGCTACCGGATACACAACTGCCTGTACTCCGGCTGCGATCCACTCCGAAAGGACTGATGAAACCTTCTTGAGGAGCTCCTCAGAAACCTCACCACTTGGGGTAGCGATGTATACCCCAATTGCTCCAGGATGGATTTCGGAAACTCGAACGTAGGAGAGCTCGGGGATGGTGGAGAGTCCAAAGAGTATCGCATTCCGTGTTCCCCGACCGAGGGCTTGGATGTACCGTGCGAAACGACGTTGCCGTGCACTCTCCGACTCCTCATCCACTCCTCCGAGCGCGGGTGCAGGATTGTTCACCGCAATCACCCATGGGGATGAGGAGACGAGTCGGGTGATGGTGTTGGCTGGAACGTTCCCAATGAAACCAGGGATCGTGCAGACAGCTGGGATGGTAACGGATCGTCGTCCAGGATCAATGGTAACGTCAATGACGGTGGTGAACTGTACTCCATCTGCGGTGGAGACGGTAAACCCTTGGGGAATGACAAAACCCTGGTGAGACGGATCGAGGGTGAAGACTAAATCCACCCGTGCGGGGAGTGCCTCTCGTTTCTGGAAGCCGAAGATGGAGTATGCGCTCTCAACGATTGCCCGCTTGATCTCCGATCGGACGTACGCGTAGAGCTCCTCAAGTTCTAAAGCGACGGCCTCAAACAATGCCCGGATCACCGATCCGACGGTGAAATCCGTCACCTTCTCGGTGAGGGAGGCGAACCAGCTCAACATCTTAACGAGGATCTCTTCTAGGGTTCGGCTCACGTCACACCACTACCTGAAGGGGGAAGACGAGATTCGTTTTGGCCACAACGACACAGGAGATGGTAATGGTATCGCCGTTTTGACTTGAAACCGTGATGTCTCGGATATCTTCAACCCGTGGATCACGGAGGAGGGTCTCTCGAACCTCGATGGTGAGGGCCTGAAGAAGGTCATTGGAGAGGGGCGATCCAATGTACTTGGTGAGGTTCGATCCATAGTCTGGGTGGAGGAGGTAGCTTCCTTTTGGTGTGGTCAGGGCTCGGGAAAGGGCGGCAATGAGGTTATCCACTCCTCCACAGAGCGTGAGATCTTGAGTGAGTGGACTCACCGTGAGGTTCTGCTCTGTATCTACCCCTATGTCAACCCCATAAGCCCGGATGAGGTCTGGTGGAGTACTGACTGCATCTAGGGTTGGGACGTAGA
>JANXBI010000012.1 GCA_025060675.1 Candidatus Caldatribacterium sp. | reverse complement strand
GGCGCCGAGGGTGGGGTTGATGATTGGGGTGAAGTCGTAACAAGGTAGCCGTAGGGGAACCTGCGGCTGGATCACCTCCTTTCTAAGGAGTCCAGAGGGAAGTAGGCGGAATATTTTCTTTCCAAGGTGGGTGAGTGTGGGGATGTAGCTCAGTTGGGAGAGCGCCTGCTTTGCAAGCAGGAGGTCACGGGTTCGAGTCCCGTCATCTCCACCAATATTGATTCGTTACTCCGTAGCGCGAGTTTGACGAATTCTCGAGCTTTTAGTTGCCTTGGTGTTTTCCCTTCTAAAGTCCCTCACTGGGTATATCCGCGGAAGAGAGTTAGGGGTTCTCCCCATTTCCCAAGGGTAAATGAACCGCCTGTGTGCCTTTCTTGGGGTCTGCTCTTGTCTTTTTTCTCTCTTTTGAATAGAATCACTGCAAGACCATGAAAATGAAAAAAGAAGATTTTGTTGAAGGCCTTTATTCGTTTTCTGAGCTTGAGAAAGAGGCTCCACCTCTTGAGGGTGTTCCTACAGGAGTTCCGGGGCTTGATGTGCTTTTTTTTCGTCTCTCTACCTATGAGGGTGAATTTAAAAAGATTCCACTTCCTGGGTTTCCTCGTTTTGCGGTTGTTCATCTCACGGGAGTCCCTGATACTGGAAAGTCTCTTGTGGCTGAGCAGTTTGCGCTTACCCAGGCCGAGCGAGGAGAGAAGGTTCTTTTTGTCACTGTGGAGCTCCCAGGTCCTTTCCTTGTTCAGAGCATCCGTGAGCGAGCAAGATCTCTTGGTGTTCCCTGGGAACAGGTCACGAAAAATATTTTGCTTGTTGACGCGGCAAAGCACTTTGAGTTGCGGGAGGATGTTCTTGCTCTTTCTTCACTCATTGAGCGGGTCGTAAGCCGTGAAAAAATACGACACGTGGTCATTGACTCTATTACTGGTCTTTACGAAGGCAGGGAAATGATGGCCCGAAGCATAGTTAGAAAGCTGTACCATACAGTGAAATCGCTTTACCAGACGGCAGTTTTTGTCTCTCAAAAAAGATCAAGCCATGAGGAGATTTCAGCAGAAGCGGCAGGAGGCTATGCAGTTCCCCACATTGTAGATTGTACCATCGTTCTTTCGAAGTTTGTTGTGACAACGAAACAGCTGAGTGCCCTTTACGGAAAGCCGGTAGGCGACGTTGTACGCACTCTTCGAATCGACGGATGCAGAATCTGTGGGCATGATACAAGGACATATCTTGCCGAGATTACAGAGGAAGGAATATTTTCTTTAAAAGGGCCCCTTTTTCAAGGGAAGGAGGGATAAGCAACGAGAGAAGTCTCTCTTGAGAACTTTGGAAAGTTCCGAAGCATTGTGGAAGAGGAGCTTGCCTATCGGGTTTTTGAGCGAAGTCTTCGCCTCCTTGGGGGACCAAGAAAGATCATCCAGTATCAACGTTTGACTTGGGTTTCTTCGCTCCTTGAGGCTGCCTTAGTGCTTGTGCTTTATCGGGTCTTTGAGAAAAGCCCTGAGGAAATTGCTGAAGAGCTGGGTATTAGCGTACAAACCGTGCGGAATATCCTTCGGGCGGACCCCGAGAGAGCACTTCGGTACCTTGAAGAAAGGTTGGGTACAGAGGAAGCAGAGGCTAAAGGTGTCCACGTCGCTGGAGGGCTTGCGAAACGGGCCCTCGAGGAGGTGGAAGCGAGGGGATGGTAATCGTTGAGGGGAACGAGGTTCTCTGGGTTTTTGCTCATTGAGGTGGTCCTTGTTGTTTTCTTCTCTTCCCTCTTGTGTCTTCTCGTTATCCCTACTCTTTGCCGTCTACAGAGGAAAATGGTTCTTCTTAGCGCGGCTCATCAAGTGGCAACTGTTATCCGTCTTGCCCGTGTTGAAGCCATCGAGGGAGAAACTCAGACACGGATTATTTTCGACGTTGCAGGGAATTCAGTCGTTTTTCGTGGGAAAGAGAATAAATCAGTACGGTACAAGATGCCTAGTGGGGTTTTCCTGTATACGACGAATTTCCCATCCCATGAGCTTCGGTTTTTACCAAGGGGAACACCTTTTTGTGGAGGGACAGTTGTGTTGCGAACGAGATCAGAAAGGAAATACATTATTGTCGTTCCGGTTACAGGAAGGGTGCGTTTGAGTGATACGCCTCCACCACCGATGTAAGGGGCAAGGCGGTGCAACGTTGCTTGTTGCTCTTCTTGCTTTGTGTTTCCTCTCTATCCTCTTTGGAATTGCCTTTGCTGTGATACAAACGTTTGCAAGGCTTCAAGGGTTGACAAAGATACGAGCAGAGGCCTTGGTGTTTGCTATCAATACCATGGAAATGCTGAAAACCGTAGAATACCCAGTATCGTCTTTTAGGAAGGAGGGGAATCTCGTTGTCCGGTGGGGTGTTCAAGAGTTTACTCCTACGACGTTCCTCCTTGAGGTCTCGGTGGAAAATGAGCAAGGACGACGGTTTCTTTCGCTTCGGACGCTCAGGAGAAAAAGGTTTCTTGCTCCTTGACGCTCTTTTCAGTACAGTAATTGGTATGATGGTCATTTGTGGGGCTTTTGGGGTTACTGTTTGGTGTTTGAAAACTGTTCTTCATGGCCTTGAGAACGTTGAAGAGAGGGAATTTGCTCTTTCTGCGCTCCATACTGTTTTCAATTTCATCAGGTATGGGAACAACGTTGTGCCTACCGAGTATGGGAGAAAGCTTAGTCTTTATCTGGGAAAAAATCAGGTTACTCTTTACCGGCTTGACGATACTTTGCTTCTCAGTCACAGAGGGACGGCGAATCCCATTGCTGAACAATGTACGGAGACAAACTTTGTCCTATCTGGAAATCTTCTCACTTCTACCTTTGTTTTTGGAGACACGATCTATGTCCTTCAAGTGGTATCGGGGTGCTTCACGCGATAGGGAAAGAGGAAGTGTTGCGTTGGTAGCTTGTATCTTTGTTCTCTTCGTCAGCGCCTTTGTTTTTGCATTCTTTACGAAAGCAATACTCCACAGCCGTCTTATTCGATCGCATATTGAGGAATACCGAAGAGAGTACGAAAGAGAGGGTGTTCTCGTCGAGGCGATAACCCTCCTTGAGGAAAAGGGCAGAGAATTTGTTGCAAAGGATATTCCCTCGCGCTTTGCACCTTCTTACACATTCACCATCGCTGGTGATACAATTACGGTAAAGACATCAAAAGCAGAAGTGCTCCGAGCTTGGATTCGATGGGAGGGAAATAGGGTTGTTGTAGTGATGGCAGAAAACGAATTTGTTCGACCTTTTTCTCGGTGAGCAAGGATATGCTTGGCATCGACACAGGTACTTATTCTTTGAAATTTTGTTTCAGTGAGAGGCGGGGTTCTCTCTTTACTGTCGAGAAGGTTGGAGAGCTGATTGTTTTCTCGGTGGAGTCCGGAGGTTCTGCCTTTTCGGCTGCAGATGTGCGTCTTTTTTTGCAGAGGAATCGCCTTCCAAGAGGAGCGGTGTTTTCCTTCTTCCATCCCCAGATGGTTCTGCAGCGCATGAATTTTCCAGAGATGAACCCTAGGGAACTTGAAAATGCCCTTCAGTGGGAAACCCATTCTTTGATTCCTGGAGAAGAACGTTTCGAGGTGAGCTGGAGTGTTCTTAAAAAAGATGGTGGGACTTTGGATGTGCTATTTGCTGCCGTTCCTTCTCCTCCCTTGGAATTGTACGTAGATACCTTTGCACGAGTTGGAATACGAGTAGAAGCTGTAGAGCCTCACGTAATGAGCCTTACGAAAGGCTTTTTAAGCCTTCATCCAGAGTGTTTTGAAACTGCCTTTACTCTTGTTGATATTGGCTTTGAGAAAACGACGATTATTTGCTTTGGGGACCATAACATCCTCCTTTCCCGAAACTTCGGTTGGGGCATGCGAAAGGTATGGCATACCCTTCGGGAAAAGTTCCACTTCTCCCCAATAGAGACTTTCGAGGTTCTCCGTCGGAGTGAAGCTCCGTATCAGCTCAAAGAGGCAGTGTCTTTGAGTTCTCAAGATCTCTTCCTTGAACTGAAGCGTTCTTTTACCTTTTTCCAGGCAGAGTTTGGTGTTAGGGTTCTCGAAAGGGTTTTTCTCTCTGGTGGAGGAGCACTCTGTACCCCCCTTCGGGAGTACTTGCGCCAGAATCTTTCTCTCAGTTTTCAGCCGCTTCGACCGCTTTCCCTCGAAGGGAAAGAACCGATTCCTTCGGAACGATTTCTCGCAGCAATAGGAGCATCTTTATGGAGGTAAAGGTTCCATATCGAATTTCTTTGAACCTTTTGCCTCGGAAATATGTTGCACAACGAACTCCGAACTGGACCAGGCTCTTTTTTGTTGCTGTGCTCTTGGCATTCTCATCCTTTTATGTCCTTTCGTACAACGTACTTGTAGTTCGTATTCAAGCTCTTGAGCAGGAAATTGGAACATTACGGTTTCAGGCAACTCGTCTTCGAGAGGAGGAACAGAGACTCAAGAGGATTCAAGAGGAAGTTGCCCAAATCGAGAAGAGAGTTGGCCTTTTAGAATCCCTTATTGCCAGGGAGCGGGATTGGCTTCGGTTTTTCGTGGTTCTTGGGGAGAACATGCCTGAAGACCTTGCGCTCTCCGAGATTCGATGTTCTCCTGAAAGGGTTGAGTGTCGCGGTCAAGCACAGACTGTTGCGAGTATTGCAGGATTTATCGGTGGTCTTTCACGACATACTGAACTTTTCGCGGCGGTTGAGTTTACTTCGCTTGCGCTTGGCCAAGACCACTTCTATGAGTTCGAGTTGACGATGGAGTTGAAACATCAATGAGAGACAGCAAGCACTGGGTTATCTATCTCTTTCTCTGGGTGGCGTGTTTGCTCGCCTTTCTTTACGCTTTGTTGTTTCCTGTAGTTGACCGCTTACAGAACCTTGAAAGAGAAAAAACCCGGATACATCAAGAGGTGATTACCCTACGGAGAAAGGTTGCGGAACTCAGGGCACTTGAGAAAAAGCTTCAAGGACTCGAAGATTTTGCTCGGACCCTTTCCCGCCGTCTCCCCGAGGAAAAGGACATACCAGATCTTCTTGTCACTGTTGAGGATGCAGCCTTTCTCTCCGGACTTGAGCTTCTCGCCCTAACACCAGAATCGCCGCAATCTCAAGAAGGGTACACGGAGATACCTTTCTCTGGATCGGTTCGGGCTTCCTTCCATGATTTCCTCCGTTTCCTGAACTATCTTCGCCAATCTCCTCGCCTTATTCAGGTTCGGGGATTTTCCTTTCAAAACAAGGATGGAGTTTTCCAGGTGGATTTCTCCCTTTCTACATACCTCCTTGGGGGAGAGAAGAAACCGTGAAAGGGTCAGAAAACTTCTGGATTCTTCTTCTGGCTCTTGTTGTTGGAGTTCTCGGCTTCCTAAGCCTTCGTATCGTCGAGCTATTCTACGTCTTTTCTTCTTTTGCCCAAGAGAGTGAGGAAGAGCTTGTCTTTCCTCTTCCCCGGTCTTCTGATATTGCACGCAAGGAGGTTTTCCTTGCTCCTCTTAGGGAAGAAGAGATTAGAGGTCTACGAGACGTTTTTTCTTTCGCCCAGCCGCAAAAGGTCGTGCAAGAAGAGATTGTTTCTTCCCTCGGGGAAGAAGAGTCAACGTCTTTGCATATTGCTGAGGAAGTGTTGCCGGAAATTACTCTGAAGGGCGTTGTCGTATCCCCAAGGAATCAAGTAGTCGTTGTGGAGATCGCTGGAGAAATTTTCTTCCTCACCTCTGAGAAACCCTTGTCAGGGGAACTGAGGTTGGTTAAAGTAGACGAGAAGGAGGTTGTGCTTATGTATCGGGGGAGGGAAGTTGTATTTTCGCTCGAAGAGTAGCGTTGAGTGTTCTTCTTTGTTTGGGCATTCTCGTTTCTCCTGTATCCTCTCTTGAGCTTCGGGATTTCTTCTTTAGAGCCGACAACACTGAAATCAAACTCACTTTTAAGTTCGATGCTCCTTGCACCTGGAGAGACGTTTCTCCCGATCCGTATCATGTTGCTCTCGATATCGCTGGGGCAAAGAGGGGCCTTCCATACGCTGAGCGTCCGATGCATATCGGGCCGGTGAAAAAGATCATCTTTCGAGAGGTTGAGGGCAACCTTCGCATCTGGCTTGAACTCAAAAACCCTGCACCTTATGAGATGTACGATGAGGCAAACGGTCGTCTGATTAGCGTACTCTTTAAAGGTCCTTTTGTTCCCTCTGTTGAGGAAGAACGTTTTTCTTTCGAGTTCCGGGATGTTGATGTTAAGGATGCGTTACTTGCTCTTGCTAAGGCAAAAGGGGTTAACATCGTGGTGGACGACTCTGTCCAAGGCACTATAACGCTCTCCTTCGAGAATCTTACCTTTGAGCAGGCCCTTGGGTATATCCTTGCCCTCAAGGGACTCGGTCAAGTGCGTTTAGGTGATAACATCATAGTGGCGGACAAAAGGAAACTCGAGGAGAATTTTGGACTCTTAAAGGTTCAACGCTTCCCTTTGCAGAGTATTGACCCTGAAAGAGCGAAAGAAATTGTGGCACTTATCGTGCCTTCAGAACGCGTTGCGGTTGATACTGGAGGTCGAGCGCTTATCGTTCGAGGGAGGGAAGAAGAGTTCCAAAAGATTGCAGAACTTTTGGAAAGAGTTGATGTAGCCCTCGAAACGAAGGTCTTTTACCTTGCCAACAATATTTACGAGGATGAGGCTCAACTTCAGAGGGTTCGAGAACTGCTTAAAATTGTCATCCCAGAAGAAGAACGAGTGAATTACGATTTCACCCAAAAAGCTTTCGTTGTGCGGGGAACGAAGGAGGAAATCAAGGCTGTTGAAGAGCTCCTTACAAACATTGATCGGAGGCTCCCTCAAATTATGATTGATGCAAAGTTTGTGGAAATTAATCGGGAGAAGGTAAAAGATCTTGGGGTTACGTGGACCGTTGGCGGAAAAGAGGGAGAAATCACTTTTGGGGAGCTGAGCCTTGGAGGTACGTTAGAGCGCCAGGATCTTGTGGAGATGACTATCAAGGCACTCGAGAAAAAGAATCTTGCGCGGCTTGTAGGTAATCCGAGGATTCTGACCCTCGGTGGGAAGACAGCGACAATTCATGTTGGTGATTCCGTTCCCTATAGAGATTTAGGGGTTGACGCGGAGGGGCGTCTTACTCCAGGAGCTCTTCGATTCCTCGAGGTTGGTGTTACTCTTGAGGTTACCCCAATTCTGACCCGCGAAGGAACCATCGTTGTCCGCGCTAAACCAAGGGTAAGTACATATACGGAAAGGGAGTATGTCTTAGCAGGCTTAACGTTTCGGGATCCACAACCAAGCGTGAAAAGCGCCGATACTACTGCTCGCTTGCGTCCTGGGGAAACCTTAGTGATTGGGGGTCTTATTCGGAGTGAGGATATTGAGAGAATTACAAGAGTTCCTATTCTGAGTGAGCTTCCGATCATTGGGAATCTTTTCGTTCTTCGGAACAAAACCCACAAGGAGACGGAGCTTATCGTTTTCCTCACCCCCTATGTTATTGAGTATTGAAGGAGGGAGACAGTGAAAGTTCGGGTTGTGCTCGTTGTTGCTTTGGTCTTGACGGTGCTGGTTTCTTTGTCCAGTTGTGCCTGGTTCGCAGATAATCCCATGTTTCCCCGGGCAAAGCTCAGCATCAATGCCGAAATGGTCACTTCTACTGGAGGTGCCACAGGGAATAAGAATCCAGGATTAGTGAAATTTACCTTTACGCCTCTCAACAGAGTTGGTGTGCGGATTACGCAGTATAAACTTGAATACAGAAGAGCTGATGGTGTGGCTCTTCCTTCTCTTACGAGTACCGTGGCGACAAACATCGATATTATTCCTCCAGGAACACCTATGGCTTCTAACGCTGGCATAGAGAACTTCTCGGTTACTAAGGAGATTGACCTTTTACCTCCTGATGTAGAGGCGCATTTGAAGGCGAATCGCATTCCCGCAGTAGTGGTTACCGTAACCTTTAGTGGCATAGATTACGCGAACCATCCAGTAAGCTACAGGGGTGGGGAGTTTAGGATGAATGTGCTTGAAGGATTTCCTGAAGCAAGTCTTGCGTTTTTCTGTGTTTTTGACGGAGATTGTCCCTCTTGTGTGTCTGGAACTGTTCGCATTGGCTGTGCTCTTGAGGTGGACGATCCAGGAGTGGTGACAAAAGTGGAATTCTACATTAATGGTAGACAGGCTGGGGTTCGCATGACACCGCCTTTTGTCTCAGAAACAGTGGAGATGAGTTTGTATGGTGTAGTCTCTGGGGTAGCTGTGGTTTATGATATCAACGGGGGGATTTCTGTAATTACCAATGCTGCAAAAGTTTCCGAAATTTGCCCTGTTCCTTCACCGTCATCAAGACATAGTTCATGGGGCGGGTGAAAGTGCAAGCAGAGAAACTTGAGAGGGTTTCCAACATTGCCCTCCTTGGTTTCATGGGTTGTGGGAAGACGACCGTTGGCCGAAAGGTGGCGGAAAGGCTGGGTTGGCGGTTTTTTGATACTGATGCTCTTATCGAGGAGCGAATGGCTCTCTCTATTCCGCAAATTTTCTCCTGTTTTGGTGAAGAGTATTTCCGAACGTTGGAAACAGAAGTCCTTCGGGAGCTTGCGAAAGAAAGGCACATTGTCCTTGCTACTGGTGGAGGTCTCCCAATTCAAGAAGAGAACAGAGAAATTCTCCGGAGGAGCTTTTTTGTCGTGTTTCTTCGAGTCTCTTTTCCGGTGCTCCTTAAGCGAATCCAGTGCAGTACGAATCGTCCTCTTTTGAAGAAGCATAAAACGCCTGAGGCGCTTGAGACCCTCTATCGTCTGCGCATTCCCTACTACGAACAGGCTCATGTTATAATTGATGCGGATTTTCTGACGGTAGAAGAGGTTGCTGAGGAGATTATCCGCTGTGCGCAAGATCGCGGTGTCTTTACCTAAGGGACTAAAATATACAGTGCTTATTGACGCCTTCCTCTTTTCTCAAGACGACTGGTTGTCTTGTGTTTCCTTTCCGTCGTCTCGAGGAGTTATACTAACCAGCAGTCGAGTGGGGCAACTTTACGCTGAGAAAGTTCAGGATTGCTTTGCCCGCCGAGGGTACGTTGTCGATATTCTCACCGTTCCCGATGGCGAAGAGCATAAGAATCTCAGAACGGTTGAGGAAATATACCATAAGCTTCTTGCGCTTGATCTCGATAGAAAGTCTTTCCTCCTCGCCCTTGGTGGAGGAGTGATAACGGATCTTGGGGGGTTCGTTGCGTCAACGTTCCTTCGAGGCATTGCGTATTACCAGATTCCAACAAGCCTCCTTGCACAGGTCGACAGTTCTATCGGTGGGAAAACAGGGGTTAATCTTGAGGAGGGGAAAAACCTCGTTGGAACTTTCTACCAACCTTCAGGGGTTTTCGTGGACCTCTCTTTTCTTGATACCCTTCCGGAGCGGGAATACCGGGAAGGTCTTGCTGAGGTGGTGAAAACCGCGTTCCTTGAAGGGGAAAAGTTTGTAACATTCCTTCGTGCTCGCCGGGAAGAGATCTTGCGGCGAGAAAAGAACACCCTTGAGGAATTGGTTGCAAGGGCTGTCATGTATAAGAAGCGGATTGTTGAGAAGGACGAGAAAGAGCAAGGGCTGCGTAGTGCTCTCAACTATGGACATACCATAGGGCATGCTCTTGAGAAGGCTACGGGGTATGGTACGCTCCGACACGGGGAAGCGGTGAGCGTAGGAATGCATGGCGAGGCTATGCTTGCTTTGAAGATTGGTGTAAGCACCGATGAGGTGTACAAGTTGCAGGAAAGCATCCTTGAAGCGTTTGAACTTCCCCTCCGGGTTTCCCAAAGGATAGAGGTTAGGGAGTTCCTTTCCGCTCTTCGTAAAGACAAGAAGAAAGAGGGAGGGAAGGTACGTTTTACTCTTCTTGAATGTTTGGGAAAACCGGTTCTTGGAGTAGAGGTGGAGGAGGAGAAAGTTCTTGAGATCCTTCCGGAAATCTGCGAGGTATGACAATGAAACTTCTTTGCATTTTTGGTCCGAATTTGAATCTTCTTGGGGAACGAGAACGAGAGATTTATGGGACACTTTCGTTTGAGGAGCTTGTCGATCTTCTCAAGCGTAAGGCAGAACAAAAGGGGATAGAACTTGAAGTTGTTCAGTCGAATCATGAGGGGGTAATCATTGACGCAATTCACAGAGCGCGGGGGAAGTACGACGGCATTATTATTAATCCTGGAGCGTATACGCATTACAGTATCGCCATAAGGGATGCTTTGAAAGCGGTAGAGGTTCCGGCGATTGAGGTTCATATGTCGAATATCTACGCTCGTGAGGAATTCCGTCATCGTTCGGTGACTGCGCCGGTTTGCTGGGGACAGATTACCGGCCTTGGGTACCTTGGGTATCTTCTGGCAATAGAGGCTTTCGCATTGTTGTGGGTAGGAAAAGAATATGTTCGCGAAGCGCCTTGAACGTTTGCAAAGGATGCTTGAGGAACCACTTCTTGTGGTGTCTCCTGGGAATCTTTTCTATCTTTCTGGATTTCGTGGATCTCTTGGGTTTTTGCTTGTACTCCCCGAAGGAAGGCCTTTCTTTTTCTGTGACGGGAGATATGTGATACAAAGCCACGAGGAACTTGGTATAGAAGCGGAGATTGTGGAATTTGATCAGGATGTGGTTGAATCTGTTTGTAGTGTCCTCTCTTCTTTGCGGTTGCATCATCTCCTTGTTGAAGATGTGGCAAGTGTTCACTTTGCTCGTCGCCTTGAGGAAAAAAAATGTCCTGTGTCTTTTGTTCCGTCTCCCGTACACACCTTGCGGGCGGTGAAGGATGAGGGAGAAATTCAAGCTATACGACAAGCTGTTGCTCTTGCAGAAGCTGCCTTTTGGGAAGTACTCCCTCTTATCCAAGAAGGGGTCGAAGAAAGAGACATTGCTGTTGAACTCGAATACCGAATGCGAAAGCACGGAGGCGAAGCTGTTGCCTTTCCGACTATTGTTGCCTCTGGGAGGCGAAGCGCTTTGCCTCATGCTCGTCCGACTGCCTGTAAAGTGAGGAAGGGAGAGTGGGTTCTTGTTGATTGGGGCGCAAAGGCGAATGGATATTGTGCGGATCTTACGCGAGTTATTCCTATAGGCAAGGTGATGGATCCTCGTTTTAGGGAAGTTCTTCTTGTTCTTAGTGAAGCACAAAGAATCGCCCTGTCTCATATTCGTGAGGGAATCGAAGCAGGTCTGGTGGACCGAAAAATACGGGAATTTTTTGGACAAAGAGGCCTTGCTGAGTATTTTACCCATAGCCTTGGGCACGGCATCGGTATAGATGTTCATGAGGAGCCAAAATTGAGTAGCCAAAGTAGGACTATCCTTCGTTCGGGAATGGTTGTGACGGTGGAACCAGGTGTATATGTTCCTGGGTGGGGTGGAGCACGTCTTGAACATATGGTCCTTGTCACCGAGCACGGATGTACCCTTTTGGACACACTTCCTGAGATTTCTTTTTAAGAGGAGGCGAAGGTTGTGCCTGATTTCATCTCGAGTAACGATCTCCGGGTAGGGACATGCATTGAGGTTGATGGGAATCTCTACGTCGTAACGGCTTTTCAGCACACGAAAGTTGGAAAATGGGGTGCTATTATTAAAACGAAATTGAAAGACCTCAACACCGGACTTGTGATAGAGCGAAGTTTTCGGGCAGGAGAAAAGGTTGCACGGGCTGTTCTTGAAGGGAAAAGGGCTCAATTCATGTATCGTTCTGGATCGGATTTCCACTTCTTGAATCTTGAAACGTATGAAGAAGTTGTTCTTCCCGAAGAGGTTGTGGGGGAAAACCAAGATTTCCTTGTGGAGAACCTCGAGGTGGAGCTTCTTGTGTATGAGGGTAGGTACATTGCCGTCAATGTCCCTCCTTTTGTGGATCTTGAAGTTGTCGATACACCACCTGGGGTTCGAGGAGATACAGCTTCTGGTGGTTCAAAGCCAGCAACTCTCGAGACAGGGCTCGTGATTCAAGTACCGCTTTTCGTGAATCGGGGAGACCGGATTCGCATCGATACGCGAACTCGGGAGTACCTGGAACGAGTGTAGAGGGGTATCTGGATTGCGGGGATGTGAAGTTGTTTGCGAAGATGGAAAAGTTGTCTACTCTCCTAGAGTTATTCAGAAAGTTGTGGAACATGTGCTCGGAGGCATTCGAGGCGTGAGTTCCCTCGAGAAGAGCCCCGAAGAGAGTATCCGTGTGGATGCTCGGAGAGAGTTCGTATCCTTAAATCTCTTTCTTATTTTTACTCTCGAGCGGAGAGTTCCAGAAACGGCATGGGAAATTCAAAAGAGAGTTAAAGAAAAAATAGAAAGAGAAATGTTCCTCAAAGTGGAGCGTATCAATATTTATGTCCAAAGCTTTGAAATTGGAGACAAAGCAGATCTTGCGCTCCAAGGAATTTCGCGGGTATGAGGAGGAAAGCCCGGGAACTGGCTTTGCAGGTCCTCTTTGAGAGGGATTTGCGCCGAAAACGTGTAGATGATGTTCTTTCTCACGTTTCTTTGCCGTCCTCGTGGGATGAAGACACGCAAAATTTTTTCCTGACCCTTGTACGAGGGGTTGAGGAAAAGGAGAGAGAGATTGATAAGCTGATCACGGAAGTGACCGAAGGATGGCCGCTGCAGCGGATGGCTGCAATTGATAGGAATATCCTGCGCATGGCTGCATACGAAATCCTTTTCATTCCTGAAATTCCACCGAGTGTTTCCATCAATGAGGCTGTAGAACTGGGGAAGAAGTATGGCACAGAAGAGTCTGGGAAGTTCATTAATGGTGTCTTGGGGCGTTTGGTAAGACATCTTGAGGAACAGAAGCTCGGAGGAGTTAAAGGGAATGGACATTAAGGAGTTTCTTGAGAGAAATGCTTGGCTTGTTGAAGAATTTACACGGGAACATCTTCCTCGCGATGGAGTACCGCGGGTTCTCTGGGACTCAGTAATTTATGGGGCAACGGGGGGGAAAAAAATACGGGCCTCGTTTCTTTTTGCTACCGTTCGGGCATATGGTATTCCTGAGGAAAAGGTGCTTCCTCTTGCTGCAGGTATCGAGATGATCCATTCTTTCTCCTTGGTACATGATGATCTTCCGTGTATGGATAATGATGATTTCCGAAGAGGAAAACCAAGTCTCCACAAGGCTTTCGGAGAAGCTATGGGTGTTCTTGCGGGTGATGCGCTCCTTGTTGAAGGGTTTCGAATGTTCTTGGGTAATCGAGAGTTCTTTAGAGCCTTTGGCGCTCGGAAGATAACCGCTGTTATGCGGATCCTTCTTGAGGCGTTAGGTAATCAGGGAATGGTTGGTGGACAAGTTCTCGATCTCCTTTACCAGGGCAAAGAAGTAACTGAACAAGAAGTGCTCGAAGTATATCATCGGAAGACTGCTCGCTTTATTCAGGCTCCAATTCTCTGTGGAGGGATTCTCGGGGGCGCTTCGCAGAAAGAGAAGAATCTCCTTGCGAACTTTGGGCTCCTTCTTGGAGAATGTTTTCAGATAAAAGATGACATTCTTGACGTAACTCAGGAAAGTGCTCGTCTTGGGAAAACTGCAGGAAAGGACCTTGTGCAAGGGAAAGCTACTCTCGTTCGTATACGAGGGGTTCAGGGGGCAGAGGAGGTAATGTATGACAAATTCGAAAAAGCCTGTCAAATCCTTGCCTCTCTACCTCGAGATTTTACGTTGCTTCTTGCCCTGTCGAGGTTTGTTGTTACCCGAGATCATTGACGTTGAAAAATGGCTCGAGTCCGCCTCGATGTTCTCCTGACACAGCGTGGTTTCTGCGAAAGTAGAGAGCAAGCACAGCGTCTTATTCTGGAAGGCAAGGTTCGAGTAGAGGGGGTTTCTACGATCTTAAAGCCCGCAACTCTTGTCCCTCAAGATGCTACTCTTATACTTCTTGAGTCACCGAAGTACGTGAGCCGGGGTGGGGAGAAACTTGAGTGGGCTCTTCGAGTATTTAATATCACCCCCTCGGGTCTTGTTTTTGCTGATATTGGCGCTTCCACAGGTGGATTCACGGATTGCCTTCTACAGCATGGTGCCAAAAAGGTTTTTGCAATTGATGTGGGGTACGGCCAACTCCATGAGAAACTCCGTTCCTTGCCACAGGTTGTAGTTCTTGAAAAGTTGAATGCCCGTTACCTTACCCCTGCTCACCTTGGAGAGCGCGTCGATGGCGTCACGGTTGACGTGTCCTTTATTTCCCTGCGACTCCTTTGGACGGCTATCGTTTCCGTTTTGAAAGACCAGGGGGTTGTTATTGCCCTTGTGAAACCGCAATTTGAAGCAGGAAGGACGAGGGTGAGAAAGGGTGTAGTACGGGATCCTGAGGTACACAAGCAGGTTCTCGAGATGGTCCTTGATGCTGCTGAAGAGAAGGGCCTTTCTCTTCGGAATCTTACTTTCTCTCCGCTTCTTGGTCCTAAGGGAAATATCGAGTTTTTTGCCCACCTCCAGAAAGGAGGGGTGTCCTTAACGAGGGTAGAAAGAAGCAGTATAATACTAAAAGTGGTGCAGGATGCGCACGAATTTTTTGGCGTTTGAGATTGGTGTTCTTCTTTTTGTCTTTGTCGCGGTGATTGCCATCTGGGGTGCTTTTCGTTTGAAGGCCTGGGTAAGGCAGTGGGAACTTCGTCGTTCCATGCGGCGTGCTCAGGTACTTGAGAGGAGAGCGCTGCATTTTCTCAAAGAGAGGGGGTTTCAGTGTATAGGAGAACAAATCGAAAAAGAAGCCTTTTTCCTGATAGATGGTCGGAGAGTTCCGTTTCGAGTACGTGTTGATTACCTTCTCGAGCGAGATGGAAAGAAATACGTTGCTGAGGTAAAAACAGGGAAACAAGCAAAAACCCCTGAACATCCCTCGGTGCGAAGACAGCTCCTTGAGTATGCTCTTCTCTTCGCGCCCTGCTCAATACTCTTTGTTGATGGAGAAGAAAAGAAAGTGCACGAGATATCGTTCCCCTGGTCTTTCGGCCTTGTAAGGGCTGTATGGTGGGTGGGGATAGCATCCTTTCTTGGAGGGTTCGTGATAGGTCGATGGAGCAAGTAAGTGTGAGACATGTTCACGTATTTGTGCGGAGAAAAGAAGGTCCGATTGTCGAGAGTGCTGTAAAACTTATTGGGTTTCTTGAGCATAACGGTGTAAGTGCGACGTTGGTAGGGGAAGAGGAAAGGGATGTTGCCCCTCCTGACCTTGTCTTTGTTGTGGGAGGAGATGGGACGTTTCTTGCTGCATGCCGTCGATACGCCCCTCTCCGAGTTCCTCTTCTTGGGGTCGATCTGGGGGGTCTTGGGTTTCTCGCGGAGGTTAGTGTGGAGGAGATGGAAGAAGCTGTAAAGCAAATTGCTTCTGGAGCGATTGTCCTCGAAGAACGCATGATGGCTCACTGTTGTATTGTTCATAAAGATGGCCGAAGAGAAGAAGATTTTGCCCTCAACGATGTGGTCATCTACCGTGGTCCTTTTGCGCAGATGATTCGTCTTTCCACTTACATTGATGGAGAATTCCTTGCTTCCTTTCCTGCTGATGGTCTTATTGTTGCTACTCCTACAGGCTCAAGTGCGTATTCTCTCTCTGCTGGTGGACCGGTTGTCTTTCCTGGCCTCGAGCTTTTTATTGTGACCCCTATTTGTGCGCATACTTTGTACGCGCGGTCTATTGTGGTTCCTCCCTCTTCTTCTATCCAAGTGGTCCTTGAGTCTATAAAGGAGGGGACGATGGTAACGCTTGATGGGCAACGAGGCTATGCCTTACAGAAAGGGGAATATATCACTGTGTATCGGTCTCCTTTCTCTGCGAAACTTGCTCGCCTTTCTCCCGGGCGACCATTCTACGCGCTTTTGAGGAACAAGCTTTCCTGGGGTATGGATATCCGTAAACGGGTAGAACGAGAATGTTGAGAAGCTTGGTTATCCGCGATTTTATCCTTGTGGAACACCAGGAAATTGCTTTTGCTCCGGGACTTAACGTGATTACCGGGGAGACTGGCACGGGAAAGTCACTCCTTGTGAATGCTCTTTCGCTTCTCCTTGGTGCTCGTGGGAGGGAAGAGTGGATTCGCCCGGGGAGTTCCCGAGCAGTTGTGGAGGGATACTTTTCTCTTGCGAACGCCCAAGGGGCGAAGCGAAAAATTGAAGAGCTTGGTCTTCCTCTTGAGATTGGGGAAAATGTAGTTCTTTCCCGGGAGCTTGCTCGAGGGGGAAAGGGTCGGGCACGGATTAATGGGAGAGTTGTCCCTCTTGGTCTCCTTCGGGATATTGCTACATGTCTTGTGGATATTTGTGGGCAAAGGGAACATACTTCCTTCTTCACCTCTTCGAACATTCTCAATGTTCTTGATCTTTTCTTATCGGAAGAGGGTAAGAGAGTCAAAGAAAGGTACAGGATTTGCTTTGAAGAGAAAAGGAAACTTGAAGAAGCGCTTGCTGCTCTTGAGCGTGGGCAGGAAGAAGAACTTAGGGAAATTGGTGAGGTTCTTGAGGAGACAGAACGCTTGGGTCTTACTCCTGAGAAAGTCCTTGCCGTGGAGGAAGAGTTTGAAAGACTCTCTCAAGCTCAGAGATATCTTGATGCCGCGAGAACCTTTATGGAGGTCGTTTTAGGAAACGAAGGGGTTCTTCAGAAACTTTCTGGTCTTCGTGCACTTTTTCGAGACCTTTTGGTGGATGTTCAAGACATTCTGAAACAGGTTGAAGCTGGTCTTGAAGAAGCTCTGCGTCGTGTGCAAGTGGTGGCAAGGAGTTTCTTCTTCTCTCCAGAGGAAGTGGAGGCTATAGAACGGGCTATTGCTGAGATTGAACGTCTCAAGAGGAAGTATCGCTTTTTCACGACTTCTGATTTTGTTGCTTTTCTTGAAAATATCGCAGTGAGAAGGAGAATCCTTGAGGAGGAGATTGCTCAGAAAGAAAAGCTTCGAGAATCTCTCGAACGTAAAGCAGAAGAGCTGTTCCTTATTGGAGGCGAGCTCTCTGCGGAAAGGCGTCGAGCTTTTGAAGTATTACAAATGCGACTTGTAGAGGAACTCAAAACATTGGCATTGCCGAATGTTACGGTTGGTCTCTGTTTCCAAAGAAAAGCGTGTCCTCACGCCGAGGGAATTGATGATGTAGAATTCTGTGTCTCCTTCAATCCTGGGATGCACGTCCTTCCAGTGCTTACTGTGGCCTCGGGAGGGGAGCTTTCTCGCATTATCCTTGCCCTCAAGAGTATCGCTTCTTCTTTGTGGGGAACGCCGGTACTTGTGTTTGACGAGATTGACCAAGGTGTTGGAGGCGTTACGGCACTTGGGGTTGGAGACAAGCTAAAAAAGCTTGCAAGAACGCATCAGGTTCTTTGTATTACGCATCTTCCACAAATCGCAAGTTTCGCTGACTACCACTTGAAGGTGGAGAAGTTCTACGCTCAAGAACGGGTTTGGGTAGAGGTAACACCCCTTGTGTCGCGGGAAGCTCGTCTCCAAGAGATTGCTCGTATGATGGGAGACGAGGAGAAGGGAACCCCAACCCTTGAGTATGCTGAAATTCTCATGAGGAAGGCTCAAAGTGGAACTTTTGAAGTCAAGTAGAATCCTTGAAGAAGTTTTGGCTACAAGCGACGTTTTTGTCTTTTGTGGTCCTGGGGGCACAGGAAAGAGCGAAATGGCGGCGAATTTCTCTGCTTTTCTGGGGAAAAGGGGTATGTCCTGTGTTCTTGTGGACCTTGACTTTTCCAAGGGGGATTTTACTCTACGGAGTCCCCGGTTTCGTACTCCTTGTCCTCTTTTTCCTCAGGGAGTGAGAGCATCCTATGTAGAAACACCCTTATTTACCCGAGATCTTGTCGCTCTCTTTTCCAGGATGGAAGAAAGCTTACGTCTTGTTATCGACCTTGGAAGGGACGAAAAGGGGTTGCGCCTTTTTCGAAGCCTGCGTCCCTTTTGGGAAAAGAGGAATACTCACGTGGCACTCGTGGTTAACTTCGCACGCCCTTTTTTTGAAAATGTTGCGAGTTATGCGGGTTTTGTGGAAGACATGCAGGGACGCTACGGTATCCCTTTTGCCTCCCTTGTTGCTAATACACATCTTGTAGGAGAAACCACTGTGTGTCTTCTGAAAGAGGGATGGGAAAGGGCAAAAATCCTTGGGAGGACTCTTGGTCTTCCGGTTCTTTTTGCGAGCCTTTGGGAGAAAAAGAAAGATTACTATAGTCTTATAGATTGGCAGGAGAGCGCAGTCCTTGCTGTTTCTCGCTTTCTTGTGCTTCCTTGGGGAGAGGAGGATGAGTCTTGGTTCGAGCGAGGGTAATCGTTAATCGCGAATTCTGTAAGGGTTGTACTCTCTGCACGTATGCATGTCCACAGGGAGTTCTTGTTATTTCTCATGATTTCAATTCTCGTGGGTATTATCCGGCGGATGTGCGAGATTTGGAAAAATGTGTGGGTTGTGGATTTTGTGCCCAAGTCTGCCCAGATGTAGCTATCACGGTGTATAGGGAGTGATTGCTGTGGAAAAGGTACTCATGCGAGGCAACGAAGCAGTAGCTGAGGCAGCAGTTCGGGCGGGGTGTCGCCTCTACTTTGGATACCCCATAACTCCTCAGAACGAGATTGGTGAGTATCTATCGTTTCGCCTTCCCCAAGTTGGAGGAGTCTTCTTGCAGGCTGAAAGCGAGGTTGCAGCGATTCATATGATATACGGCGCCGCTTCTACGGGTGCAAGGGTTATGACATCTTCATCGGGCCCTGGTATCAGTCTTATGCAGGAAGGCTTATCATGTCTTGCTGCTGCTGAACTTCCCTGCGTTGTTGTGAATATGAGCCGCGGAGGACCTGGAGTTGGGAACATCCAACCGGCACAAAGCGATTACTTCCAGGCGGTGAAGGGGGGTGGTCATGGAGATTACCGGCTTATCGTTCTTGCCCCATCTACAGTTCAAGAGCTTGTGGATTTGACATACCGGGCTTTCTACCTTGCTGATAAATATCGAAATCCTGTGGAGATTTTAGGCGATGGCATGCTTGGACAGATGATGGAGCCGGTGGTCTTCAAAGACCCCGAGTTTCCTCCTCTTCCTCCAAAAGATTGGGCCGTAAGGGGGAAGGGAAATGGTCCTCGAAAGTGGATTGTGTGTCTTGACCTTGATCCTAAGAGCCTTGAAGAACTGAATCTTAAGCTTTGGAAAAAGTATCGTAAGCTTGAAGAGGAAGAAGTTGACTACGCAACTTTTGGGCATTCTGAGCCCGAGGTTCTCCTCGTAGGTTTTGGAACGGTGGGGCGTATCTTGCGAAGTGTTGTTCGGGAAGGCGAAAAAAGAGGCCTTAAACTTGCACTTTTTCGGCCTATTACCCTCTTTCCTTTCCCCCGGAGGGCACTTTGGGAACGCGCGCGCAAAGCGCAAGCGGTCCTTGTAGTAGAGATGAATCTTGGTCAAATGCTTGAGGATGTGCAGCTCGCTGTACGGGGAGAAGTTCCGGTGTTCTTCCTGGGGCATACTGGTGGTGTTATTCCTACGGTTGAAGAGATTTTAGAGTACGTCCGTCACCTCCTGACGAAGGAGGTGCGAATATGAAAGTGGTTTTTGAGCGACCAAGGACTCTTCTTGAGAAACCCTTTACGTATTGTCCTGGGTGCCACCACGGGCTTGCACAGCGGCTTATTGCCGAAGTTATTGATGAGTTGAACATAGCTGATCGTACCATTGGAGTAGGGCCTATAGGCTGCTCGGTGTACATCTATGAATTTATCGATGTGGATTTCGTCGTAGGAGCCCATGGAAGAGCTCCTGCCATCGCCACAGGTATTAAAAGGGCACTTCCAGATTGCATTGTTTTCTCCTACCAGGGTGATGGTGACATCGCGGCTATTGGAACTTCAGAGATTGTTCATGTAGCCAATCGTGGAGAATGCATTACTGCTTTTTTCGTCAACAACGCTGTTTTTGGAATGACTGGTGGACAGATGGCTCCTACAACGCTTGTAGGACAAAAGACGAAGACCACGCCTTTTGGAAGGAAACCGGATATACATGGTTTCCCTTTCCGGCTGGGAGAATGTTTAAGCGTTGCCGAGGGAAGCGCGTATATTGCTCGGGTAGCACTTACCCGTCCACAGCTTATTCGGCAGGCGAAAGAATGTATTCGCAAAGCCTTCCTCACTCAGATAGAGCGAAGGGGATTTGCTCTTGTGGAAATCCTTTCTCCCTGCCCAACGAATTGGGGGATGAGTCCTAAAGAGGCAGTCGACTGGCTTGAACAGCACATGATTCCGTATTTCCCACTTGGGGAACTCAAGGTAAAGGAGCACTGTTTCCATGAAGCATCATGAGATTCTCGTCGCTGGCTTTGGAGGGCAAGGTATTCTCTTTCTCGGGAGAACTCTTGCCTTAGCGGGAATGCTTGAAGGGTACGAGGTGAGTTGGTACCCGTCTTACGGGCCAGAGATGCGAGGAGGGACAGCTAACTGCACGGTGATTATATCAGAGGAAGAGATTGGTGCCACTATCTCGGAACATCCTGATGTCTGTATCGTGATGAATGAGCCCTCGCTTCACCGCTTTGCTCCTTGTATTCGTCCGAGAGGTCTTCTTGTAGTGAATGTTTCTCTTGTGCGAGCAAGCTGCCCTCGTGAGGATCTCGAGGTACTTTTCGTTCCGGCAAACGATTTGGCCAAGGTTTATCTTCGCGGAGCAGAGGTTACAAACACTATTATTCTTGGAGCTTTTCTGGCGCATTTCCCTGTGGTGCGCAGAGAAAGCGCAGAACAAGCACTTGCCGAGGCTTTGCGAGGGAGACGGGAGGAGTTGTACGTGCTGAACCTCAAAGCCTTTGAGGTCGGGTGGGAGTTTGTCACTAAGGGGGGATAGGATGTGCTTGTTCGAGATAGGATGACAAGGAAGGTAATCACTATTCCCAGTTCGACTACTATTCTCGATGCTCAAAAGATCATGCGAGAGGGTCAAGTACGAAGACTTCCGGTGGTCGATGGAGGGAAACTCGTGGGCATTGTCACGTACAACGACCTCCTTGAGGCTTCACCTTCGAAGGCAACGACTTTGAGTCGTTTCGAACTTACCTACCTTCTGAGCAAAATGACTGTTGCAGAGATCATGACTCGTAACGTTATTACCGTATCTCCTGATGTCCCTATCGAAGAAGCAGCTCTTATCATGCAGAGGAATCAGATTGGTGGTTTACCAGTGGTAGAAGAGGGAAAAGTTGTAGGTATTATCACAGAGTCAGACATTTTTGAAGTCTTTGTAGAAACTCTCGGTGTTCAAGAGGGGGGAACGCGAATTACCCTTGAGCTTCCCCAGAAACCTGGGGTACTTCACGAAGTTACTGGCGTTATTAAGGAGCACGGATTGAATATTTTGAGTCTCGCCACTTTCTACGAGGAAGAAAAGCCTGAATACCGGTATGTCGTGCTTCGTATCAATACCCTTCATCCTGAGGCGGTGGTGAAGGAATTAAGGACGAGAGGTATTGCTGTATGTCACGTGTGGGTTGCACCTAAAGGAGAGAGTGGTCGTGTTCTTTCCATATAGGAGCCAGATAGACTTTCAAGGTCCTGAGGTTGAGAGCGAAGAGGTTCTCTTAAGTACTAAGGTGTTTCAGGTTGTTCGAAGGGTGTACCGAGGAGGAATGGAACGTGTTTTCGTCCGTCATCGAGGTGCAGTAACTGTTGTGGCTACGACTCCTGAGGATAAAGTGCTTCTCATCCGGCAATTTCGCGCCCCCCTCGGAGAATGGCTCTGGGAAATTCCGGCAGGTACTCTCGAGGAAGGTGAAGATCCTCTCCTCTGTGCTCAGCGAGAACTTGAAGAAGAGACGGGTTTTTTCTCGACGGATTGGTCGTATCTTTTCTCGGTGTGCCTTGCGCCAGGGTATAGTAGCGAGGTGATCCATTTCTTTCGGGCAAGAAACGTTCATCCTGCGGAGAACCGGATCCATTTGGGGGACGAGGACGAGGTTATCTATTACTTGGAAGCCACAAGGGATGAAGTGCTCTCTCTTTTGGGGAGAGGAATGATTAAGGACGCTAAGACAATTATAGGCCTTCAGCACTGGCTCGGTGAAGCCTGATGAGAGTTTTTATCGCTCTTCTTGATGGGGTCGGTGTCGGGGCGCTCCCGGATGCGCAATTTTATGGAGATGAGGGAAGCCATACTTTGCGAAACGTTGCACAGTCGGTTGGTGGCCTTTCTCTCCCGAACCTTGCGCAGCTTGGTCTTGGAATGCTTGGGGATCTTCTGGGCGTACCTTTGTGTATCTCCCCCTCAGGTTTGTACGGGAAAATGCTTGAGCAATCCCCAGGAAAGGACACGACAAGTGGGCATTGGGAGATAGCAGGAATCATTCTCGAGAAACCGTTTCCTGTGTATCCGCATGGTTTCCCTCAAGACGTGGTAGAACGCATTGAAAGAGCTATTGGACGACGCATACTGGGTAACAAACCTGCTTCAGGAACAGCTATCATAGAGGAACTTGGTGTGGAGCACCTCCGTACAGGGTTTCCTATTATCTATACCTCTGCAGATAGCGTTCTCCAGGTTGCGGCTCACGAGGAGGTTGTTCCTCCTGCTGAGCTTTACGCAATGTGTGAGAGAATACGGTCCATTATGACAGGGGAGCATGCCGTGGCAAGGGTCATTGCCCGCCCCTTCCGAGGAGAGCCGGGATCGTTCGTGCGGACTCCAAATCGGCGAGATTTTTCCCTTCCCCCTCCCAGAGAGACTATCCTTGATGTGCTCTCCCAGTATGGGAAAAAAGTTGTGGGTATCGGAAAGATTTGGGATATTTTTGCGGGAAGGGGTATTGGGGAACACGTTATGGCGAAGGGAAACAGTGACGTCTTTTCTGCGTTCCGGAAGATGACGGAGCGTAGTGATGTTACCCTTGTTTGGGCGAATTTTAACGATTTCGATACCCTTTATGGCCATAGGAATGATGTTCAAGGCTTTGCCCAAGCTCTTGAGACTTGGGACAAAGAACTCGAGACATTTCTTGCGCTTCTTCGTAGGGATGACGTTCTCATTATTACAAGTGATCATGGTTGTGATCCAACAACCCCAAGTACAGATCACTCTCGAGAATACGCTCTTCTCCTTGTGTTTTCACCACGCTTGTCTTGTGGAAAATGTTTAGGCGTTCGGAGAACCTTTGCTGATATTGCTGCAACTCTTGCTGAACTTTTCGGAGTTGACTGGTATGGTCCTGGGGAAAGCTTTGCTGCGGCTCTTGTATCCTGAGAGTATTCTTGTGCGTCTTGAAGAAGTAGCGCGCACCATTGCCGTGAGACCTCAGTGTGCTGTCGTAGCAGGATCCGGGTGGGGTGGGTATGGTGAAGAAGGTGTTGAGATGGTACTTTCCTTCTCGGACCTTCATCCCGCACTTCGTGTAGGGGTCCTCGGGCATCAGGGGATCTTTCGTTTTGTGCGTTGGAAAGAGAAGACTTTTCTCTTTGTCGAGGGGCGGATGCATCTCTACGAAGGGTATGGGCTTTCAGAAATTCTTCTCCCCCTTGCCTTTGGGTACTTTCTTGGAGTACGAGTCGTTGTCCTTACGAACGCAGCGGGAAGTCTTTCTCCTTTCCTTCCTCCGGGGAACATCCTTGTTCTCTCGGATCAGATCGATTGGACTTTTGTCCCTGATGCTTTACCACGGGTGCGATTCGATGAGGAGCTTCAAGAAATCGCCCTTGCCTGTGCCAGGCGTTTTGGTCTTGAAGCGGTCCGAGGAGTATATGTTGGGGTTCTTGGTCCCTCTTTTGAAACCGCAGCAGAAGTCCGTATGTTGGAATACCTTGGAGGACATGCTGTAGGAATGTCTACCGTGAAAGAAGCGAAGTTCGCTATGGGTCTTGGACTGAAGGTCCTTGGACTTTCTCTCATTACCAACTGGGGAACTGGTTTATCCCCTTTTCCACTCTCTCATGACGAGGTCCTTTCCCTTGCAGAATTGAAAAGGCCGGTACTTCACGCCTTTTTGCGTGAACTTGTTGTAGGGATTCCTTATGAGGATTGTTGTGAGTCATGAAGGTACGGACTTTGATGCTTTTGCCTCAATGTTCGCCGTAACCAAACTTTTCCCTGGTACCAGAATAGTGGTTTGGGGCTCGATGAATCCCAATGTTCGGCATTTCCTCTCTCTTTGCGGCACGTTCTTTCCCTTCCTCTCGGAGAAAGAAGTAAACTGGCATGAGGTTACAACTATCTATGTGGTGGATACCGTATATCTTGAACGGCTGGGCAAGGCTGGAGACCTTATTCGAGCTGGTCGTGTGGAATACTTTATCTTTGACCATCATCCTTTAGGGAAGGACGAGATTTCCCCTCACACCTTCGTCAAGCATTATGGTGCCTGTACGACTATTCTTGTTGAGAAGCTTCGAGAGATGGGGGTTCCTCTTTCCCCTCTTGAAGCAACGCTTCTGCTTCTTGGTATCTATGAAGACACGGGATCTTTTACGTTTCCGACAACAACGGCAGCAGATTTTAGTGCTGCTTCTTTCCTTCTCTCCAAAGGCGCTTTGGTGGGTTACGTTTCCCGTTTTACGAAGATCCTCCTCACGGAGAAACAAGAGCAAGTTCTCAGAGAAATCACCCAGACAATAACTGTAGAGCACATCAATGGCGTGCCAGTTCATTTCTCCGTCCTCTCTTTAAGGGAATATGTGGAGGGACTATCTCTCGTTGTGCATCGGCTTATGGAATCGGAAGATATTGAGGTGTTCTTTGGGATCTTTGCTATAGAAAACGAAAACAAGGTCCATGTTATTGCTCGGAGCCGCCTCAGTGAGGTTCGCCTCAATGAGATTCTGGGGAATCTCGGTGGAGGAGGACACCAGAGTGCAGCTTCAGCAACGATTCGTCATCGAAGTCCCGAGGAAGTACGAAGGGAAATCCAATCCCTTTTGCGGCAGTCTGTTTCTCTAACTCGAGCAATGGACATCATGTCTCATCCTGTAAAAACCGTTACCCCAGAAACTACCATGGAGGAGGCCTTTGCTACCCTCATGCGTTTTGGTTTTTCGGGTCTTCCGGTTGTGGATGAGGAGGGGAAAATCGTCGGACTTATAGCAAGAAGAGATGTTGAAAGGGCAATGCACCATGGGCTCAGAAAGGCTCCAGTGCGAAGTTTTATGTCAACAGACCTTGTAACTGTGGGGCCGGAGGCATCTCTCGTAGAAATCCGTAACCTTATGGTTGAAAGAGATGTAGGGCGTATTCCAGTGGTGAAGAATGGAAGGATTCTTGGCATCATCACGCGGAGTGATGTTCTTCGGGCTATGCATAGAAGGGAAAATTTTTCTGTCCAGGATTTAGCTTGTATCTCTCTGACCGAAAAACTCTACCTTCATTTTGGACCAGAAACTATGAATCTCCTTGGAACTGTGGCTGAGGTGGCAAAGCGTGCTGGCTTCATGGTATATCTTGTGGGAGGTGTAGTGCGGGACATCATTCTCGGCGTTCCAAATGAGGATCTCGACCTTGTTGTTGAGGGAGATGCTATCGCGTTTGCCCATCTTCTCAAGCAGTACCTTGGGGGAAAGGTTGTACCATACCCTCCTTTTGGGACGGCTATTCTCTTTTCGAAAGATGGCAAAAGAATCGATTTAGCGTCGGCCCGCCATGAGTTCTACGCATTTCCTGGTGCACCTCCTCAGGTAGAGTACGCCAATCTTCGACGAGATCTCTTTCGACGGGATTTCACGGTAAATGCCATGGCCATAAGCCTGCATCCTGAAAGCTTTGGCAGGCTTTTCGATTTCTTCGGTGGTTTGCGAGACCTCGAGCGAAAAGTCTTGCGGGTTCTTCATCCTTTGAGCTTTGTGGAAGATCCTGCTCGGGCAATTCGGGCGGTCCGTTTTGAAGGTAAGTACGGTTTCAGCATCGAGCCGTTTACCTTAAGCCTTCTCAAGCAAACGGTGCGGGAAGGTTTTCTTCTGAAAATCAAGCCTGATCGCCTCAAGGAAGAACTTAGCCTTATTCTTGCTCTTCCGGACTTTCCCAGGTACCTTTCTCGAATGTACCAACTTGACATGTTTCCTTCTCTTTTTCCAGGGTGTATTTGGAAAGTAGAATTTGAAGAAGTGTACAATAGACTTCTTTCGTTTCTCTCCGTTTATGATACGTCTTCGTGTGATCCTTTACTTTTGAAACTCTCTCCCCTTCTGGGTTCTATGAATCCGGAGTGCCTTGGAGACCTTCGGACTCGACTTTCCCTCTCAAAAAGGAGTGTGCAGAAAATCGCGACTTTTCTGGAGCAAAAGGAGTATGTCGTACAAGAACTCCGCCGCAGTTTTTTGAGAAATTCGGAGATTTACACTCTGTGTTCCCTGTTTTCGCTCGAGTTTCTTTTGTTCCTTCTTGCGGAGTACCATGGAAGTATCGTAGCCGAAAGAATCAAGAGGTATCTTGAGGAGTGGAGGAATATGAAGCCTGTCTTAAGTGGTCATGCACTTAAGGCGTTTGGCATTCCAGAAGGCCCAGTATATGGTAGAATTCTCCGAGAGGTCCTTCTTGCCCAGGTCGATGGGGAAATCCACACCCCTGAAGAAGGAAGAGAATTTGTGCACTCTTTTCTGGAGAGGATGAGAAATGGAAAAAGAGCGGATTTTTAGTGGTATGCGCCCAACAGGGAGGATGCATATTGGTCACTATTTTGGAGTTTTGAGGAATTGGGTAAGGCTGCAGCATGAGTATTTCTGCATCTTTGGAGTGGCGGATTGGCACGCCCTTACGACCTCTTTTGAGGACACTGTAGGTCTTGAAAGAAACATTATAGACATGGTTACCGATTGGCTCAGCGTGGGTGTGGATCCGGAGAAATGCCTCCTTATCGTTCAGTCTCTTGTTCCAGAACATGCGGAGCTACATCTCCTCTTCTCTATGATTACTCCTGTAGGGTGGCTTGAGCGTAATCCAGTTCTCAAACAGCAGTTACAGGATATGGGTCTTAAAGAGGTGGTAGGGTACGGACACCTTGGTTACCCTGTGCTTATGGCTGCGGATATTTTGATTTACAAAGCCACTAAAGTTCCGGTGGGAGAAGATCAAGTTCCTCATATCGAGATTACCCGGGAAATCGCCCGAAGGTTTAACGCTCTATATGGCCCTGTTTTTCCAGAGCCTCAGGCTTTGCTTACGGAATCCCCACGCATTCTGGGTATCGATGGAAGAAAGATGAGCAAAAGTCTGAGGAACCAAATTGACCTCTCGTCATCTCCCGAGGAGATTCGTGAGAAAGTCATGGTTATGTTTACCGATCCGGAGAAGATCCGCAAAAGTGATCCTGGGCATCCTGAGCGATGTAATGTTTTTGCTTTTCATCAAGCTGTAGGAAACAAGCGGAGGGAGGAAATCGAAGAGGATTGTCGCAAGGGGCTTCTTGGGTGCGTGGCTTGCAAGAAAGAGCTTGCAGAGCAACTTATGGCATTCTTGCAAAGTATCACCCCTCACAGAGACCAGTATGAAGGGAAACCTGATTTCGTGAAAGAAATACTTATTGAAGGGAGTAGGAAAGCCCGTCTTCTTGCTCGGGAGACGATTGAGGAAACACGGCGTGTTATGCATATCCACTATGGAGTTGCGCGAGGCTAAGGCATATTGGGAAAAACGCTTTAGGGAGTGTACATCGTTTGTGGAGAAAGCACGAATTCTTGAGGAGCTCCTCCTCTTTCTCGAAGAGGAGCTTGTAAAAGTCTTGGGAGAGGAAAATACGAGAGGTAAGGCTCCTCAAAAGAGTGAGGAGGAAGGTGAGAGAGATCTCTTCGAGGCTTTGGTAGAAGCGCTTGAAGTTCTCCGGGAGCGCGAAGAAAACACGCTTAAGGCTCCTCAATCTCGTAAAAAGGTGCTGATAAAGAGCTCGATAGCTCTAAGCGTTGAGGATCTCAGTCTTCAGGATCTTCTAGAACTTTACGTTCGGTACCTCGGCGGGAAGAAGGATGGGAACGTTGTTTTTCCCGACGGAGAATTTGAGCGACTTCTTGAAGAACGGCAGAGGGTGGTTCTTGCCCTGTGCGCAGAAGGTGTTTGCGTTCCTTTCGGGAAGTTTTTTGAAGATTGTGTGGGAAGAAAGGCAGTCATTGCTACGTTTCTTGTGCTCCTTGATCTCGTTTTTCGGAATATTCTCTACCTGAAGCAAGAAGAGAACGGTGATGTTCTCCTTGGCAGAGTACGATCAGAAGTTTCTCCGAAATCTCCTTGAAGGACTTCTTTTTTCTTCTCCTTGTCCTGTGGGCCTTGAAGAAATGGAGAGGGCCACAGGAGGGAAAAGGGATGAGATCCTTAACGCCCTTTCAGAACTGCAGGCAGTCTACGAAGAGCGTGACGGGGCGCTCTGTATCCGGCGAACTGGGAAGGGATGGCAAATGGTGGTTAAACCTGAGTATGGAGAAATTCTCCAGAAGCACCTTTGCCTTTCCCCGAGAAGGACTATTTCTCGTGGTGCTCTTGAGACACTGGCGATTGTGTCTCTCTACCAACCCATCACGAAGGCAGAAATTGATCTCAAGCGAGGAGTGGATTCGGCCCAGGCTCTTCGGAGCCTTCTTGCCATGGGCCTCATCACCGTCTGTGGGAGGCGCAACGTTCCTGGGCGCCCTCTCCTTTACCGAGTAACTGAGAAGTTTTTTGAGGTTTTCGGTCTTTCGGGCGAAGAAGAGTTTGAACAATTGAAGCGCCTCTTCGTGGAGAAGGGGTGATTATGGAGAGGCTCAACAAGTTCCTTGCTCGGGCTGGCATTGCTTCGCGAAGGAAATGCGATCGACTCATCGCTGAGGGGAGGGTAACAGTTAACGGTGTCGTGGTAACGAATCCAGCGACTCGCGTCTCGGAGGACGATGTCATATTTGTGGATAATACCCCTGTGCGCGTTGAGTGCCGTACGGTGTACCTTATGCTTCACAAACCACCTGGTTATCTCACAACGTTGCATGATCCATATGGCCGTAAGACTATCGCTGAGCTCATTCGAGATGTGCCATATCGAGTATTTCCGGTCGGTCGTCTTGATCGTGACAGCGAGGGACTGCTTCTTCTTACAAACGATGGTTTTCTTACCTATGTTTTCACGCATCCAAAATTTGGAGTTGAAAAGCGTTATCTTGTGTACGTTCGGGGTAAAATTCAGAGGGAGCACCTTGTGCAACTCCAGGAGGGTATTCTCTATGGAGATGAGGTATACCGGATAGTAGCTGGAGAAATTCTTGATTTCTCTGGAGATACATCCCTCGTTTCAGTGGTTCTAACGGAGGGGAAAAAACATGAAGTTCGTATTCTCTTTAATTTCCTAGGATTTCCTGTGATTCGGCTCGTGCGGACAGGCATGGGACCAATTATGCTTGACTCCGAGCTTCCTCCAGGGGAATGGCGATATCTTCGAGAGGATGAAAAGAATAAGCTTTTGGAATACCTTGCAGAGAGGAGTAGAAAGTGAACGGGGAAAAAGGGCTTATACAGGTCTTTTTTGGTGATGGGAAGGGGAAGACCTCAGCAGCTTTAGGAGTACTCCTTAGGGCTTCGGGGTACGGGAAAAGAGTGCTTTTTCTTGCTTTTTTCAAAGGACGATTCTCAGGAGAGATAGCAGCAGTGCAATCTATTGCTGGAGTAGAGTACTACCAGTTTGGGACTGAAGAGTTTGTGTGCGGAGGCCAATTAAGTTCTGAGAAAGTCCGGGAATTCTGGTGCGGTTGGTATTTTGCCCAAAAGGCGTTGCTTGAGGGAACGCATGATCTCGTTATTCTTGACGAATTCTTGTATGCTTTCTCCTGGGGACTCCTCTCTTGGGAGGCGTTCAGCGCCATTCTCCTTTCCCGGAAACCCTGGGTTGAAGTTGTTCTCACGGGGAGAAAGGCTCCCGAGGAACTTCTGGCGATTGCTGATCTTGTCTCGGAGATGAGGAATGTTCGGCATCCTATAGAGCAGGGTATACCAGCGCGGAGGGGGTTTGAGTATTAGTGAGAGTGGTGCGAGGGATTCGGGGAGCAACGACCGTGGAATATGATGAGCGAGAGGAGATTAAAAGGGCGAGCCTTGAACTTTTTGCCACTATCCTTGGGGAGAATGGCCTTTCTCCTGAAGATGTGGTAGGAGTCTTCATTACTGCTACTCCAGATCTGCAAGCAGTTTTTCCTGCTGAAGGAATCAGAGAACAGGAACCTTTTCGATATATTCCTATTCTCTGTGCCCAAGAAATGAGTGTACAAGGGGCTCTTGAGCGGTGCATCAGAATGCTCGTCCTTGCTTATACTTCTAGGAGTCCCCAAGAAATCCGACATGTGTATCTTAAGAATGCTCGCCTTCTGCGGAAGGATCTTACGGAGGATGGGAAAGAATGAAACGAGCCTTTGTTGCACCATTTCGTGGTCAACTTCGGGGAACCGTGGTGTGCCCAAGGGATAAATCTTTGAGTCATAGGGCGGCTTTTATTGGTGCCTTGAGCCAGGGCGAAACAGTCATTACAGGCTTTTCCTTTTGTCGTGACTGCATGGCTACTCTTTCCTGCATTCGTGCTCTGGGGGTTGAAGTGTGTACTTTCCCCAGTGAAGGGAAGGTTGTTCTCCGAAGCGAAGGTCATACTTCTCTCCGTGAACCAGAAGATGTGCTCAATGCCGAAAACTCAGGAACTACGATTCGTCTAATGGCAGGGATTGCGGCGGGTATTGACGGTTTAACGGTCCTTACGGGGGATGAAAGCCTTCGTCGTCGGCCGATGCGTCGGGTTATCGAACCACTTAAAAAAGCAGGAGTCGATGTTGGGGGAAGGGGAGGAGATCGCTTCCCACCCCTCTTTGTTCGGGGGAGGAGGCGGATTCGTCCTTTTTCTCATACTCTTGAGGTTCCAAGTGCTCAGGTGAAATCAGCACTTCTTTTCGCTGCGTTATGGGGAGAGGGTCCTTCAACGGTTATTGAACCTCTTCCTTCTCGGGATCACACAGAGAATATGCTTCGGTATGTTGGAGTGGCCTTGCATAAGGAGGGTGGAGTTATTGTTATCGAACCTCCGCAAGTAATTCGAGCCTCTTCCTTTGATCTTCCGGGAGATATTTCTTCCGCGGCCTTTCTTATGAGCCTTGCACTTTGCATTCCTGGATCTTCGCTGATTGTCCAGGATGTGGGTTTGAATCCTACGCGAACCGGCTTTCTACGGTGTATTGAGCGTATGGGTGGAAAGTATTCAGTTCTTGCAGAAAGGGAAACCTTTGGAGAATTACGAGGGGATATTCTTGTTACCTTTTCTGAGCTTCAAGCAACATCCATCGGTCCTGAGGAAATCCCCTTGCTTATCGATGAGGTGCCGATTCTTGCTATTCTTGCGGCAAAGGCGAAAGGAAGAACAGTCATTTCTGGTGCTTGGGAGCTTCGGGTCAAAGAAAGCGATCGAATCCGCGCTGTAGTCAGCGGTCTCCAGACTCTTGGAGTTAAAGTCGAAGAAAAAGAAGACGGTCTTATTATCGACGGTCCATGCAATTTTCGAGGAGGCGTTGTGAGGAGCTTTGGAGATCATCGAATTGCCATGAGTTTTACCATAGCTGGTCTGCTGAGTGCAGAGGGGGTCGTTGTTGAAGACGTCGATTGTGTAGATGTCAGCTATCCTACTTTCTTTAGCGATCTTAAGAAACTTGGGATTCCTACTATTACTCTCGAGGAGGTTCCACAGAGGAATGAAGCGTCACATCGCCATTGATGGGCCTGCAGGGGCAGGAAAAAGCACTGTCGCCAGACTCCTCGCGAAGCGCCTTGGGTATCTGTATCTTGATACTGGCGCTCTCTATCGAGCTGTAACATTGTACCTTCTCAGACACAATGTGCCTCTGAAAACTGTGGAGGAAAGGGATGTTTCCGATCTTCTTGATTCGGTAAGGATTGACGTTGCCTCTGGAGACGGGATGCGGGTACTCCTCAACGGGGAAGATGTCTCTCTAGAAATACGAAGTCCTGAGGTCGATGCTTCTGTTTCTTATGTTGCCAGGATGTGGGTAGTGCGAGACTTCCTCCGCAGAGTCCAACGGAGCATTGCTCTCTCCCAGCCCTCCGTAGTGGAAGGAAGAGATATTGGGACAGTCATTCTCCCTGAGGCAGATTTAAAAGTCTTTCTCACTGCTCGAGCAGAAATTCGTGCAAAGCGGAGATGGCAGGAAATTCGTCTCCACGGGAAGAATATTGACTATAAGCTGGTTTTAAAAAATGTTTTGGAGCGAGATGCTCTTGATTCACAGAGAACATGTGCGCCTTTGAGAAGAGCGGAAGATGCGGTACTTTTGGATACATCGTTTCTGACAGTGGAGGAAGTTGTGGCGAGGATCTATGCCCTCGCGGTGGAGGATGGCAAAAGTTCGACTTGCTCCGTCTCTTGGTTTTTGTGAGGGGGTTCAGAGAGCTTTTGCTTTGGCAGAAAAAGCTCTTTCTAAGGGAAGTCCTGTGTTTCTTCTTGGGGAACTTATCCATAACCGTGATGCCTTAGCCTCGCTCTGCATGAAGGGAGCAAGGGTTGTCTCCTGTGTAGAGGATATTCCCTCTAATGCAGTGGTGGTGACTCGCTCTCATGGGATACCAAGGGACCTTGCTGAAAGCCTCTCTGCAAAAGGCGTAAGGGTAGTGGATACGACCTGTCCGAAGGTCAAGAAGGTTCAGGTTCTTGCGAAGCGCCTTGAAAGGGAAGGGTATAAAATAGTCCTTCTTGGAGAACGATCGCATCCTGAGGTTCAAGCGCTTCTGAGCTATCTTCGAAAGGGAGTTGTTGTGGTCTCGACAAAGAGCGAGTGGCAACAGGTGTTTCAGAGGAATTCCCCTCCTTTGGCGGTTCTTGCGCAAACCACGTTTCCAAGGAGCGTTTTCCAGGAGTTCACCGACTGGGTGCAGGAGAATGCCCTTTCATGGGTTCGTATTGTACCAACACTTTGTGATGAGACGGAAATACGGCAGAAACAGCTTGAGAGATTCATCGCGGAAAATCCTGAAGATATAGTGATTGTCGTTGGAGGAAAGCATAGTGCCAATACCCGTTCTCTTTTTGTACTCGCTCAAAAGAAGGGGGCTCGAGTGTTCTGGGTAGAGAACGTCAAGGAGCTTGAGTCTCTTCAGTTGCCTTTTCAGTGTTCATTTTTTGTGACCAGCGGAACGTCAACTCCTGGATTCGTGGTTGCGGAGGTTGCTGCATACCTTGAGCAGTGGGGGGCAGAGTAATGGACTCGCGTCTTCCTCTCTGTGTCCTTGTAGGGAAAGTGAACGTTGGAAAATCTACACTTTTCAATCTCTTCTCTGGGCAGCGGGTAACCATTGTGGACTCTACACCGGGGGTTACGAGAGACTGGATTGAACGTGTCGTTTCTGTGAAAGGCGTACCAATACGCATCGTAGACACAGGGGGGATATCCCTCGAGGGGAACAGTAATGAGCTCCAAAAACATGTGGAAGAGCGGGTATGGAAACTGGTGGATAAGGCTGATCTTGTCCTTTTTGTAATTGATGGACGAGAGCCCTTAACACAGGTTGACATTGACATTGCTGCGATACTTCGGAGGAAAAATCGACCTTTCTTCCTCGTAGTGAACAAACGCGAAGGTCTCACCCATGAACCTCTCCCTCCAGAGATCTTTCGCCTTGGGGGAAAGAGGATCTTCCAAATTTCTGCAAAACACGGGGATGGTATTCCACGTCTTAAAGAGGCGATATTCCACGAGTTTAAAGACTGGAAGGGTGACGTGCCGCTTTTTGAGGGTATTCCTGTGGCTATTGTCGGAAAACCAAATGTGGGGAAATCGACCCTTTTTAATAGTCTCCTGGGAGAAGAACGAGCCATCGTAAGTCCGATTCCTGGTACAACCCGTGATGCTATTGAAGTTGCCTTGTCCAGTGCTTATGGACGTTATCGCCTCATTGATACTGCGGGTCTGCCTCGGAAAAGAAACATTAGGGATAGAATAACGCTTTACGCAACCTTTCGGACAACAGAGCGTATCGCTGATGCGAATCTTTGTATCCTTGTGCTTGACCCTTTCTGCGGGGTAACACGCCAGGATAAGAAAATTGCCGGAGAAATTGCGCGGCTTGGGAAATGTTGCATCGTGTTTGTGAACAAAGTTGATCTCCTTAAGGATAGACATCCATCTCTTCTTGAGAAGCTCCGTATTCAAGCCCGTGCAGATCTCCCTTCTCTTTATTACGCGGCTTTCCGTGCTGGTTCTGCTCTTGACTCTCTTGCCGTGCGGGAGGAACTTCTGCCTCTCATGGCTGGTGTTGTTACCCGTTTCCATCAAGCTGTTCAGGGAGATCTCTTGCAAGGAGACATCCGTCAGAAGATTAACGAACGTTTTCTTGATCTTCCCTTGCGGAAAAGACCTCACCTTAAGGTCCTTTCCCAAGAGGGCATTGCTCCTCCTCGTTTTACGGGGATAGTCAGCTGGTGTGAGGAGGATGAAAAAAAACAGTGTGCGCGTCTTATTGAAAGAGTTCTGCGAGAGGAGATCGATTGGGAAGGTGTTCCTCTTCGAATCACTGTGTACCGAGAAGGAGAGAGAGTGCCTCAAGGCGTACTTGAGTTACCTGCAAAATGAGCGGCGATGTTCTCCATACACTTTGGAGAACTACTTCCGAGTTATTGGCCAATTCGTCGAGTTCCTTAAGGCTCGGAAGAAGGAGCTCTTTCACGTCGTTCCTCAGGATGTGGGCGATTTTCTTGTATATTTAAAGACCCATCGTCAACTTAAAAGAGTCTCACAAAGCCACCGTGTTTCGGTCCTTAGGAGTTTTTTCCGATTCCTCCGTCGCCGAGGATTCTTGGAGGAAAATCCCTGTGATGGAGTTGGCCAATTTCGGGCAGAGAAAAGATTGCCTCAGTTCCTAACCCAGGAAGAAGTAGAGAATATCCTTGAGACCCTTAGAGAAAGGAGCGTAGGAAGGCCCCAGGACTTCTTTGCGTTGCGCGATTGGGTACTTTGTGAACTTCTCTATGCAAGCGGTATGAGGGTTGGAGAGGTTGTGAGAGTACGTCCTGGGGATGTGGATTTTACAAGAGGTGTTATTCGGGTGCAAGGAAAGGGGGGTAAGGAGCGCTTTGTCCTCTTCAATAGAACCACGCAAGTTGCTCTTAAGCTATACCTTGCGGCTTTGCAGGCAAGATTTCCTCAAGCCTCGTTTGTTTTTGTTAACCGCTTTGGGAATCCTCTTACTCCTCGAGGTGTTAGAACTATACTTGATCGAGTAGCCAGAATTTCGGGTCTTCAAGGGAAGAGACTTTTTCCGCACATGTTTAGACATAGTTTTGCGACTCATTTTCTCTCCGGAGGCGGAGAACTGCGGATAATCCAAGAGGCTCTTGGGCACGCGAGTTTATCTACAACCCAGATTTACACGCATCTTGATTGGGATAAAATGAAGAGGGTGTATGAGAGTGCACATCCTCATGCAAAGAAGGCGAGGGAGGACAACAGGTGATCTATGCAACTACGGTTGTTGCCGTTTTACGCGATGGGTATGGAGCAATGGCGTGTGATGGTCAGGTGACCATGAGCGAAACGGTTGTGAAAAGAGGAGCAAAGAAGATACGGAGGCTGTACCAGGACAGGATTCTTGCAGGATTCGCTGGAAGTGGTGCGGATTGTTTGACATTGCTTGAGCGACTTGAAGAGAAACTAAACTTGTATGGAGGGAATCTTCCTCGCGCCGCGATAGAACTTGCAAAAATGTGGCGGACGGATAAAATCTTGCGCCAGCTTGATGCACTTCTTCTTGCCATGGACCTTTCGCACATTTTCATCATTTCGGGACGGGGAGACGTGATAGAGCCTGATGAGCCGGTTGCAGCCATCGGTTCTGGGGGAAATTGCGCGTTGGCAGTGGCTAAGGCGCTTCTCAGACATACGTCTTTCAATGCTCGGGATATTGCCCGCATTGCTTTACAAATTGCCTCTGAAATATGTATTTACACCAACGATAATATTTTCCTTGAGACCTTGGGAGAGGAGCGAGTGTGAGAGGAGACGACTTAACCCCAGAAGAGATTGTTCGAGAACTCGATAAGTATATAGTGGGCCAGGATGAGGCGAAGAAATGTGTTGCTATTGCTTTGCGGAACAGGGTGCGTCGAAGGATGCTTCCCCCAGAGATTGCTGAAGAGATAACTCCTAAGAACATCATTATGATTGGCCCGACGGGAGTAGGCAAAACGGAGATTGCTCGTCGCATTGCAAAACTTACTAATGCTCCTTTCCTGAAGGTGGAAGCTACAAAATTCACAGAAGTTGGTTATGTTGGTCGCGATGTGGAGTCTATTATTCGAGACCTTACGGAACTTGCTATTCGCATGGTGAAGAATGAGCGAATTAAGGCTCAGGAAGAGCGAGTTCGAGAAATCGTAGAAGAGCGAATTCTCGACGCCCTCCTTGCCCAAGGTGCTGCAAGGGATGAGGAGGTAGAATTCGAAAGCTCAGGAAGGGTAGATGTTGTATGGCCTACGGTGTCTTCTTCTCTTGCACGAACGCGTGAAAGGCTTCGTGAAAAGCTTAGGAGGGGTGAACTTGAAGAGCGTATCATTGAAATTGAGGTTGAGGAAAGTTCTGTTCCGGTGGAGATCGTAGCTGCGAGTGGTATAGAAAATCTCGGTATCGACTTGCGGGAGATTTTTGGTGGTCTTTTCCCACCTCGAAAAAAGCGAAAGCGGATGAAAATTAAAGATGCTCGGGAAGTTCTCTTTAACGAAGAAGTTCAAAAAGCCCTTGACATGGACGATGTAGTCCAGGAAGCTATCCGGCGAGTAGAGGAAACGGGAATTGTTTTTATTGATGAAATTGACAAAATTGTTTCCCCTCCGGGAGGTGGCTATGGTCCAGATGTATCCAGGGGAGGAGTTCAAAGAGATCTCTTGCCTATTGTTGAGGGATCAACCGTCCTAACAAAGCACGGCCCTGTGCGAACAAATCATATTCTCTTTATCGCTGCAGGAGCCTTCTCGCAGTCGAAGCCTTCGGATCTCCTGCCCGAGCTCCAGGGAAGGTTTCCAATCCGTGTGGAACTTTCTTCGCTTTCCGAGGACGATCTCTATCGGATCCTTGTAGAACCGTACAACTCTTTGGTCAAGCAATATAAGGCGCTTCTCTCAACAGAGGGGGTCTCTATTGAATTTACGGAAGACGCTCTTCGCGAGATAGCTCATATCGCGCATACCTTGAATGAGAAGATGGAAAACATAGGAGCTCGTCGACTTTACACTGTCATGGAGCGAGTGCTCCAAGACATTTCCTTTAACGCTCCAAAGCTCAAAGGACAACACATTGTTATTGATCGAGACTATGTACGAAAAGAACTCCAAGACATCCTGAAGGATGAGGATGTTACTCGCTATATCCTTTAAGTTGCATTTCTTTTTTTCTTCATGCTATACTTACCCAGGTTTTCAGAACGCATGCGGGGATTTTTTCCGGTGCCTTTTTGGCTTGCCCCGCAGAGGCATAACCGGGAAGGAGGATGGACATGATCGTCACGATGAAGCAGCTCCTTGAAGCAGGGGTTCACTTTGGTCATCAGACTCGACGGTGGAACCCCAAAATGAAACCGTATATTTTTACGGAGCGAAACAACATCTACATCATCGACCTTCAAAAGACTGTGGAGCTCGCTGAAAAAGCCTATAACTTCGTGAAAGAGCTCGCTCGACAGGGTGGCATAGTGCTTTTCGTTGGCACTAAGAAGCAGGCTCAAGAGGCCATTCAACAGGAAGCTCAGCGCTGTGGGATGTTTTATGTAAACCAGCGGTGGCTGGGTGGTATGCTTACAAATTTTGCTACAATCCGGAAAAGCGTTGAGCGTCTAAAAAGCATCGAAGCGATGGAGGCAAAAGGGCTTCTTGAGAAGCTTCCCAAAAAAGAGGTTATGCAGCTTCTTAAAAGGAAGGCTCGTCTTGAGAAGTACCTCAGTGGTATTCGGGATATGGATAGGCTTCCTGACTGTGTGTTTATCGTTGACCCGCGAAGGGAGCGAAACGCTGTTCTTGAATCAAGACGTTTGGGTATTCCTATTGTGGCCATTGTAGACACGAATTGTGATCCTGATGAAATCGACTATGTCATTCCTGGGAATGACGATGCTATTCGGGCTATCCGCCTCTTTGCCGCCCTCATCGCTGATGCTGTCATTGAGGGTCGAAGGCTTGCCTTAGAGGGTGTTGACATGGTACCTACGACAGGTGTTGCTGTTCCCGAGGAGCAGGAAATTCGCGAGGAGCCAACTATTCTTGAAGAGCTTGAAGAGATTGAGGAGGAAGAGCAATGAGCACTAAGGATATTATGGAACTTCGGAATCGTACTGGCGCAGGAATCATGGATTGTAAAAAAGCACTCCTTGAGGCGGGAGGAGACCTTGAGAAGGCGTGTGAAATTCTTCGCCGAAGAGGAGCTGAAATCGCTACAAGAAAGAAGGCACGTGTTGCCCGTGAGGGACTTATTGGAGCGTATGTGCACACCGATGGAAAAATTGGAGTTCTCGTCGAGGTGAACTGTGAAACGGACTTTGTCGCGAGAACAGAGGAGTTCCGTAATCTTGTAAAGGAACTCACTCTTCAGATTGCCGCTCAAGCCCCACGCTGGGTTTCCCCCGAGGATGTTCCTGAGGAAATTCGCAAAAGGGAAGAAGCTTTCTATTGGGAAGAGCTTAAGGAGAGCGCTAAACCTGAGGAGGTCAAACAGAAGATCGTGGAGGGAAAAATGAAGAAGTTCTATGAGACTTACTGTCTCCTTGAGCAAGAGTACATTCGTGACCCTGAGAAAAAGGTAAAAGACCTTATTGTGGAAACCATTGCAAAGCTCGGTGAGAATATAGTGGTACGTCGCTTCGTTCGCTTTAAGTTGGGTGAAGGAGATGACGAGTGATTCGTTACGGTTCAAGAGAATTCTTCTCAAGCTCTCAGGAGAGGCCTTTCGGGGATCTCTTCCCTCAGGTATTGATACGCAGGTTCTTTCGTATCTTGCTGCAGAGATCGACGCGGTGCGGTCTTTGGGTGTTGAGGTTGCCGTTGTAGTAGGTGGGGGAAACATTCTCCGGGGAAGAGATGCAGGAGGGCAGGGTCTCAACAGAGTTACCGCTGATTATATGGGCATGCTTGCTACAGTGATTAATGCTCTGGCACTCCAAGATTTTCTCGAGGAAAGAGGAATTCCTACTCGGGTGCAGACGGCTATTGAGATGCGCGAGATTGCGGAACCCTATATTCGGCGACGAGCTATACGTCACCTCGAGAAAGGAAGGGTAGTGATTTTTGCTGGAGGAACTGGGAATCCTTACTTTACGACTGATACAGCGGCTGCCTTGCGGGCTGCAGAAATCAAGGCTGATGCGCTTCTTAAAGCCACGAAGGTTGATGGAGTGTATGAGGCCGATCCGACTATTCACAAAGGTGCGGCGAAGTTCGAGACCCTTGACTATCTTGAGGTTTTGAATCGGGGCTTGAAAGTGATGGATTCAACGGCAGTTTCTCTATGCATGGAGAATCATATCCCTATCATCATTTTTAACATACATCAGGCAGGAAACCTGTGTAAAATTGTGAAGGGGCAAAAAGTTGGCACGTTCGTGGGGAGGGAGAAAAATGAATGAGCTCTTGAAGCCCCTGCTGAAGGATATCGAAAAGCGTATGAAGCAGGCAGTAAATGTTGTTCGTGAAGAGCTCTCCCATGTTCGCACTGGGCGAGCTTCTCCCGCGCTTGTGGAGAATCTCGAAGTGGAATATTATGGTACTGTAGTGCAGCTCAAACAAATCGCCTCGATTACGACTCCTGATGCTCGAACCATCCTTATTCAGCCTTGGGATCGAAATGCCTTACCCCTCATTGAAAAGGCCATTTGGAAATCAGATCTTGGGTTTAATCCCGCGGTCGATGCAACGGTTATACGGGTAACTTTGCCTCCCCTGACAGAAGAACGAAGGAAAGAAATCGCTAAAATTGCCAAAAAGGTTGTGGAAGATGGTAAAGTAGCGGTGCGAAATCTTCGTCGGGAAGCAAACGAAGAGGTACGCAAAATGGAGAAAGATGGCAAAATTTCGGAGGATGAGAGTAGGTGGGCTCAGGCAGAGATTCAAAAGATGACCGACGAGCACATTAACGAGCTAGACGGTTTATGGGAAAAGAAGGAAAAAGAGATTATGAGCGTGTAAGTGCTCTTTTGCGACATGTGGCTATCATCATGGACGGCAATGGACGGTGGGCAGAGCAGCGGGGACTTCCTCGGCTTGAGGGGCACCGAAAAGGTGTTGAAACGGTACGAGTCATTGTTGAGGAAACTGGACGTTTGGGGATCCCTTTTCTGACGTTATATTCGTTCTCTACCGAGAACTGGCGAAGGCCACTCCAAGAGGTACATGGACTCTTGGCGCTTTTCGAAGAGACGGTCAAGCGTTATGGAGGAGAACTGAAAGCAAATAACGTTCGTGTCCGTTTCCTTGGTCGTCGAGACAGCTTGCCGGAGAGTCTTAAGAGAGCAATGGATGAGCTTGAGCAAGAAACGGCGAGAAACACTGGGCTTACTCTGAACCTTGCTCTTAATTACGGGGGGCGGGACGAAATTTTACGAGCCATGCGTCGTTTTTGGGAAAGTGGGAAGGATTGGTCTACCCTCAGTGAGGAAACGTTTCGCTTGTTCCTTGATACAGGAAACCAACCTGATCCGGATCTTCTTATTCGCACTGGAGGGGAAAAGCGCATCAGCAATTTCCTTCTTTGGCAAGTTGCCTATACTGAACTTTGGTTTACTGATGTTCTCTGGCCAGATTTCAATGTTCTTCTTTTTCACCAAGCTCTTGAAGATTTTGCTCAACGCCGAAGACGGTTCGGAGGTCTTTCTTGAGAAGAAGCGTATCCTTTGCAGAAGATCTTAAGGTACGAACGATAACCATTGTTCTCTTTTTGCCTCTTTTCCTTGTCTTTGTTCTTGCAAGCCGTATCACTATGGTGGGGATTTTCCTCGCCGTTGCCTTTCTTGCCTTTTGGGAATACCTCGTTGTTTCTTTCGGTAAAAGGGAATTTTTTCCTTTGGTCCTCGGAGTTGGGGTATTAACGTGGATGTACATTGCACCTTGGATTGCCGAGAGGATATGGCTTTTTGGTTGGTACGTGTGTGCATTGCTTCTTTTGGGATGGGCAATCCAGGATGTAGCAAAATGTCTTGAGCGGGCAAGCTTTTTTCTTTTTGGGGTTTTTTACTGTTTTGTCCTTCCCTTCTTTTGGGTTCAAACTGGGCTCAAGTTTTCTTCGAAACTTCTCCTTTTCTTTGCCTTACTTGTGTGGATTAACGATATTCTGGCGTATGTCTTCGGAATCCGGTGGGGATGTCATAAGGTTCTTCCTGCCATCAGTCCTGGAAAGAGTTGGGAAGGATTCCTAGGGGGGGTTGGAGGAGCGGTTTTAGGGAGCCTTTTTTTGGGATGGCTTTTCCGCTTCCCGCTTGGGTGGTCCTGTCTTTGTGGATGTAGCATTCCTCCTTTTGCTTTCTTTGGAGACGTCTTTGAGTCAGCCCTGAAGCGAAGAGTGGGCCTGAAAGATTCGGGGTCACTTCTCCCAGGACATGGTGGTGTCCTTGACCGCTTCGATGGCTTTTTTGTTGTCGGTCCCTTGGTGTATTTTCTTGCCTCTTTGGGAAGGGGATAAGAGGATGCGCGTTGCCGTTTTAGGCTCTACGGGATTCCTTGGAGAACAAATCCTCGAGGTCTTAGCGCATAACCCAGACTTTCGCATCGTCCTTCTTGGCGGCTTTAGAAATACTGCAAAGCTTCTCAGGCAGGCAGAGGTGTTTCAACCCCTGTATGTGTACAGTCCATACCTTGAGAAAAGCATGTCTTTTCTTTCCTTAACCTCATCAAAAGAACTTAAAGATGTTCTCCTTTCAGAAGAGATCGATGGGGTCTTCTTTGCGGCGAGTGGGATTTCACTACTTGAGATCTTTTATAAACTCCTTGAAGCGGGGAAACCCCTCTGGGTAGGAAGCAAAGAACTCATTATCCTTATAGGGGACCTCAAAGGACCAGGACTTCTCCGTCAGTATTCAAATCTTATCCCTCTCGATAGCGAACATAATGCTCTGTGGCAGATTCTAAAAATGTTCCCTTGCGATGAAGTTGAAAAGGTGTACATCACAGCTTCTGGGGGTCCTTTTTACGAGTGGCGGGGACCGTTAAGCGATATCACTCCGGAGATGGCCTTGGCACACCCAAACTGGAAGATGGGTACGAAAATCACCGTTGATTCTGCCAACCTTGTGAATAAGGGTCTTGAGGTTATGGAAGCCTTTTTCCTCTTTGGGATTCCATCCGAAAAGATTGATGTTCTTATCCAGCGGGAAAGTATCGTCCATGTGCTTGTTGAAACGAAGGATGGGTTTATCTTTGGGGTGCTTGCTCCTCCCGATATGCGTCTTGTGATTCAGAATGCGATTGCTCCAGAACGAAGGTTTAATCCGTTCCGGCGTCTCTCTTTTTCAGAACTTCGGATACTTCGATTTGACTATCCTGTCCCTTCTTCTCGATTTCCAGGATTTTACTTAGCCCTCGAGGCTCTCTCCAAAGGACGGGGGTATCCTACGCTCTTTTGCGGAGCAGACGAAGCCTGTGTGCACCACTTTCTCCTGCGAGACATTCCCTTTGACGAAATACCCCGTGTTCTTGAGCAAGTACTTGAGGAGCGCGTTCTTCCGCCTCACGACGTTTCCCAGCTTGAGCACCTTTTCGCACTAGGGTTTGCCAAAGCCCAAGATGTCATTCGGCAAAGGAGTGCACTACGGTGATTACCGTTTTTGCTTTTGTTTTCGTTGTAAGTCTTCTTGTTCTCGTTCATGAGCTTGGTCACTTTACGTTAGCTAGGATTTTTGGAGTACGGGTACTGCATTTTGCACTGGGGTATGGACCAAAACTCGCTTCGTGGATGTGGGGAAAAGTAGAGTTTTCTGTTCGTCTTTTTCCTCTTGGTGGCTATGTCCGTATGGCTGGGATGGAAGGAAATTTTCTCGAAGGACGTGGTGAGCAACTTGTACCCCCCTCAGAGCGTTTCGATGTTAAGCCTCTTTGGCAACGGAGCTTGATCGTTCTCGCTGGTCCCTGCATGAACCTTGTTCTCTCGGTTGTCCTCCTCCTTTTGGTCTTTAGTTTGGTTGGAATTCCCACGGGGAGGATTGCTATTCTTGACGTTCTTCCAGGAGGACCTGCTGAGCGGAGTGGTGTGAGGAAGGGGGATGTGCTTCTTGCAGTTGATGGGAAAAGGGTGGAACACGTCGAAGATGTAACTCGGGTCATTGCTTCGAGTCCTGGAAGGCCGGTGGTTCTCACTTTGGAGCGCGAAGGAGAGATTCTTGAGATTGTGGTAATTCCTGAGTGGAATGATGTTGAGAAACGAGCGCTTATTCGAGTAGTCTTTGGAGGGGAGAGTAAAAAGTACAATCCTCTTGTAACTTTAGCAAAAAGCGGTATCACAGTAGTTGAATGGTTTGTCTTCAGTTTTCTTGGGGTGCTTTACGCATTTGTAGGGAGAGTTCCCTTCGAGGTTACTGGACCCCTGGGAATTGCTCAAATGGCGGGACAAGCGGCATCTTTTGGGTTTGTAAACCTTCTTGCTTTTGCGGCGGTCGTGAGTGTATTTCTTGCGCTTTTTAATCTCTTTCCTGTTCCTGTTCTTGACGGAGGACATCTCATCCTCTTTCTGTACGAGAAAATCCGAGGACGAGCTCTTGAGGAAGAGAAAAAAGGCGTGATTTACCTTATAGGAATTGTCTTCATCTTCCTTTTGTCGGTTTTCGTCACCTATCAGGATGTGTTGCGAATTGTGATGAGGAAATGATACGGCGTAGAACTCGAGAAGTTCCCCTTGGACCACTCACGGTTGGTGGAGAACATCCCATTTGGGTTGAAGCCATGGGGAGAAAGCACCCAGGAGACTGGAGGGCTTGTCTTGAAGAAGTTGATCAGGCCTTCTCCAGGGGTTGCGAGATTTTCCGCATTGCTGTTTTCGACGAGGAGGGTATTGAGGGTCTTCGTGAAATTCGGAGACGGAGACGAGATTTTCCGCTTGTCGCGGATATCCACTTCAACGCCCAGTTTGCTTTTCGGGCCGTTGAGGTGGGAGTAGACGCAGTGCGAGTGAATCCTGGAACGTTCCCCAATCGTCGCATGTTGGAATCCCTTATCGAGGTTGCTCGGGATCGAGGAGTTACCCTTCGGATTGGTGCTAATGTGGGGTCTCTTCCTTTTGCGCTTCGGGGAAAAGAGAAAAGCGAAGCCCTTTTTGAAAGTGTGGCCGAGTGCGTAAACCTTGCTGAGCAGAAAGGGATGGAGTACCTTATCCTTTCTGCGAAGTCCTCGGACATTGGAGAAACTGTTGCTGTGTATCGGAAGCTGAGCGAACATTTTCCCTATCCGCTTCACATTGGCCTGACAGAAGCTGGAAGCGGTGTTGCGGGAATTGTAAAGTCTTCAGTAGCCCTGGGAATTCTCCTTGCGGAGGGAATTGGGGATACAATCCGCGTTTCTCTCACCTCAAGAAGTCCTATTTTGGAGATTGAAGTGGGATGGGAAATTCTTAAGGCCCTGGGGGTGCGATCTCGAGGAATAAGGCTCGTTTCCTGTCCTACCTGTGCCCGAGCGCGTGGGGATGTGGTATCATTTGTTCGGGAGTTCCAGAGAGCTATAGCAACTCTTAAAGGGGTTTTGGAGCTTACCGTTGCTATTATGGGTTGCGAGGTTAATGGTCCTGGAGAGGCAAGAGAAGCCGACTTTGGTCTTGCGCTGAGCGTGGGTGGGAGAGCAGTACTTTTTGCTCGTGGGGAGGTTATTGCCGTTGTTCCACAAGAGGGGGCTATAGCAAGGCTTGTCTCCCTGGTACAGGAAGCTTGTGCAAGAGGGGAGGAGAGTACTACATGAGGATGTCGCTTCTTTTTGTACCAACATTGAAAGAAGATCCTCAGGAGGCAGAAGTTATCAGTCATCGTTTCATGTTACGGGCTGGGTTGATTCGTCAGCTCTCTGCAGGAGTGTATACGTTTTTGCCCCTTGGGTGGCGAACTCTTGAGAAGATTATCCGTATTGTTCGGGAAGAAATGAATCGGGCAGGAGGGCAGGAGATTCTCATGCCCGCTATGCAGCCGGCAGAGCTCTGGAAAGAAACAGGCCGATGGGACATGTATGGACCCGAACTTGTCCGTTTCCAGGATCGGCGAGGGAGGGATTTTTGTCTTGGCCCTACCCATGAGGAAGTTATCACCGACCTTGCTCGGCGCGAGATTCGCTCATACCGACAATTGCCGCTTCTTCTGTATCAGATTCAGACCAAGTTTCGGGATGAAATTCGACCCCGTTTTGGAATTATGCGTGCAAGAGAGTTTCTCATGAAGGATCTATATAGCTTTGATAGGGACGTAAATGGCCTTCAAGTGAGTTACCAAAAGATGTACGAGGCATACTGTCGGGTTTTTAGGCGTTGTGGTCTTGAGTACATTGCGGTTCCAGCAGAGAGTGGCATCATCGGGGGAGATGTTTCACACGAGTTCCTCATTATTGCGGGGTCGGGGGAGGAAAGAGTTTTCATCTGCTTGTCGTGTGGAAGTGCAACCACAGTTGAAGAAGCACGCTGCCCCCAGTGTGGCGGTGTAGTGGAGGAAAAGCGTGGTATTGAGGTGGGTCATATTTTCCAGCTTGGGACGAAATACAGCGAGCCTATGAAGGCGTACTTTGTTGATCGAGATGGGAAAGAAAAACCTTTGGTTATGGGTTGTTATGGGATAGGTATCGGGCGTACAATGGCAGCGGCCATCGAAGCTAACCACGATGAAAGAGGAATTTGTTGGCCTCTTGCCCTTGCTCCTTATGAGGTTGTAGTAATACCGGTCAATATGAAGAAGACAAAGCACTGGGAGGAAGCGTGGAGTATATATGAGGAACTTTCCCAGGCTGGCTTTGAGGTCGTTCTTGATGATCGAGAAGAGAGTGCGGGGTATAAGTTCGCCGAAGCGGATCTCATTGGTTTCCCAATACATGTTATTGTAGGGGAAAAAACTGAGCGTAATGGTGTAGTGGAAGTGAAGCTTCGCAAGAGGAATGAGCGTGCCGAGGTGCGGAGGACTGAGGTGTGCGAGTTTCTGAGGAAGATCCGAAAGGAGCTTGCGGAGTAGGCGATGGGAGAGAAAAAGACAACAGCTATTATCGCTGCGTATAACGAGGAAAGGACTATTGGGCCAATCTTAGACGTTCTCCGAAAAAGTCCTGTTATAGACCAAATCGTTGTGGTCAGTGATGGCTCGACAGATCGTACTGTGGAAATTGCAAGGAGCAAGGGGGCGGAAGTTGTCGAGCTTTTACATAACGTTGGAAAAGGTGGTGCGCTCTATAGGGGTCTTGAGTATATCCGAAGCGATGTAGTCCTACTCCTTGATGCTGACCTTATCGGGCTTAATGAGAAGCATGTCGAGGCGTTGGTAATGCCGGTTCTCTCCGGGGAAGCTGATGTGGCTATTGGTGTCTTTGAGGAGGGCAGGTTAGCGACGGATCTTGCTCAGAGAATTGCACCCTTTCTCTCTGGGCAGAGAGCAATCCGTACGGACATCCTCCAAAACATCCCTGATTTGGAAGTAGCTCGTTATGGAGTTGAGGTAGCCATCAATCGGTATGTACGGAGGAATGGTGTGCGAGTTAAGCTTGTGAAGCTTCCTGGACTTACGCACGTGATGAAAGAGGAGAAACTTGGTCTTGTGCGGGGCTTTCGAGAAAGGATGAGGATGTACTGGGAAATTTTTAAGAACATGTGTCGGAAGACTAACGGGGATGAACGATGAGTGGTGGACTTTTGCTTTTTGTTGAACAACCTTCTGCGTCGGGATCCCAGGAAGTCCTCCTTCGGGAGATGTTAGGCATTGCTCAAAGCGCAGGCCGCTCAATTGCTTTTGTGGTGTCCTGCAAAGTTAAGCATCCCTTCCCGCGGTATTATTTCGGAAAAGGGAAAGTTGCGGAAATCGGTGCTTTAATTGCGGAACGTTCCTTGAGCTTTGTCCTCACGAACGTGGAAGTTACTCCATCACAGCAACGAAACCTTGAAAAGATTTGGAACGTTCCAGTTTACACAAAGTATGCGGTTATTCACGAGATTTTTGCCCAGCGGGCAAGGACGGCTCAGGGAAAAATCAAGGTAGAGCTTGCCCGTCTTCGGTATGAGTTAAGCCGTCTCCCAGGTAAGGGAGTGGAGTTCTCACGGACAGGCGGTGGCATTGGGACGAGAGGTCCGGGAGAACAAAAAATCGAAGTGGAACGGAGAAAAATAAAGAGTCGAATTGCCCATCTTCTGAAGGAATTACGGCACCTTGAGAGGCAAAGCAAAATACAAAAGGTTTGTCGGGAGAAATCAGGGGTTTTTGAAATCGCTATCGTTGGATATACGAATGCGGGAAAATCGACCCTTCTTAACGCCCTCACTGGGGCGGAAGCGTATGTAGCGAATCGGATGTTTGCGACCCTTGATCCTTTGGCTCGAAAATCCTTTGTCCCTGGTGTAGGGGAAGTGGTTTTTGTAGACACTGTTGGTTTCATTCGGGAGATGCCCGAGACCATTAAGGATGCTTTTCGGAGTACTCTTGAGGAGGTAAAGGACGCCGATCTCATTCTTGCGGTTCTGGATGTGTCTGACCCAGATTATGTAAATCACTTTCAGGTGATGACTGAAACTCTTGAAGAAATTGGCGCAAAGGAATGCCCCCGTATACTTGTTCTAAACAAAGTCGATCTTCTCGGAGAACCTCCTTTCCTTGAGCATAGTATGCGGGAACAACCACACGTTTTCGTTTCAGCGTATAAGAAGATTGGTCTTGAGGATTTGTTGAGAGAAATTGCTCGTGTTTTGCAACCAAAGCTTGCGGAAATTCACCTTGAGGTTCCTCCAGAGAGACTTGCTCTCGTGCAGCGGAGGATTTATCCTCACGGATACATTCGGAGTTTTAGAGCTCTCGAAGATGGTACCCTTGTTCTTGACTGTGTCGTGCAACGGGATTCTGTTGCTAAACTCTATGCGCTTTTGGCTTCCTGATCCTTACTTCCCATAATGTATATTATGTCAAAAGCTTTTCAATAAATACAACACGTGCATGGAGACACGACATAGCACGTGTTGTATTTAAAAACAAGCTTCCTAGAACTTCTCATTCCCAAAATCGTCACTTGATTGGCTGGCAGAACTCGACTTCAACACCGTTTGGGTCTTTTACCAGAACAACTCGAATTCCCAAGGCTTCGAGATTTGTCGGTCCAAAGTGGGGCTCATAACCGTTTTTCTTCAAATGCTCTGCCACTGCGTCTACATTGTCCACTACGAAAGCAATATGCCTATAAATACCCCTATCTGTGACGTCATACGGTGGGATAACGTTCGCCTCGTCATAATGAATGAGCTCAAGGAGCGTGTTCCCCCCGGGCAGTTTGAAGAAAGTAATGTCGAGTTTTAAGTCTTCGAGGCGGACGCTTCTGTCCTGCTCGAATCCGAGAACATCTCTATAAAACTTAATCGATTCCTCCATGTTCTTGACGTTGATGGCAATGTGGTGAATACCCTTCGCAAATTTCACGTCTTCCGCAAATGCAAGCGAAACAATCCACAACAAGGAAACAGTTAAGAACAAACACAGCAACACATTCCCTTTCTCTTTCATTTCTCTCCCCCCTCAGCCTATTGTGTTATCCCTCCTCGATATACCCTTTCCGCTGGTTACTCTGCGTAGCATCAAAGCACCTTCTCGTTCCTTAACTAATGGTTAAGTGCCCCTTCTCAACATATTTGCGGAATCCGTAAATGAGCAAGCAGATTCCCCTTATGGAGTTGCACTTAGCGACGTCTTAAGATAGGTATATCAAGTTGCGAAGTGATTACTAATGCAAACTAATTGATGTTTATTTAACAACAGGAGAAAGAAGTTCCTTTCTGGGGGGCAATAATGAACACGACGCCATCTAGCCAGTCATTCCTGAGCAAGCTGCCTCATCTTCTCCACAAAGTTTAACTGAAGGTTCGAGAGGTGAAACTCAAGTTCTCGCAGCTCATCTTTGTCAAGGTCCTTCTTCAACGTGTCGAGAATAACGGAGAAAAGGTCGATTGCCTTTCTAGCTTCTTCAAGGTCTACGAGGATTTGTCCATTCTCTGGGTGGACCATAAGCCCAAGGTATTGCCAAGCCTTGGCTGAGAGGAGATTCAGGAAGTAATATCCTAAGTCTTTAATCTTCCCAGGTCGTTTTTCCTCCACAGTCGTGTCCCTCCTCAAGAGAAGTTTTGACGAGGTAATAAACACGTTCGGCAAGCTTGCCGAAATCCCCTTCCTCAGGAGAAATCCAGACCACGGGCATCTTACGGAACCAATTCATCTGCCTTTTGGCAAAAAGCATTGTTCCACGAAAAACAGCCTCTTTCGCCTCTCTGAGAGAGCACTTTCCTTGGAGGAGAGCTATGATCGGGCGATATGTGAAATTTTCAAGAGCAGGAAGAGGGAGCTCATATCCAAGGTTGAAGAGTTGTGCTACTTCCTCTACTATACCTTTGCGGAACATGTCCTCTATTCTATTCCATATTCGCTTCTGGAGTTCCTCTTTCTCCCACGCAATCCCTACAAGGAGGTACTGAAAATTCCCCGACGTTGTACAACGCGTTCTTTTTGTAGAGGGAATTCGGCCAGTAAGGAAGAATATCTCCAAAGCCCTGATGAGTCTTTTTCGGTCACTCCTACCAACTTTTTCAGCTCTATTCGGGTCAATACTAACAAGCAGTGCAAAAAGCTGCTCAGTTCTCATTCGCTCGAGGACACGCCGAAGGTTCTCACGTCGAGGTGCGCCCCAAGTTGGGATACCATGGAGGAGAACATCAAGGTAAAATGCTGTTCCTCCCACTACTACAGGGAGGGATTCCCGAAACGTTATTTCGTGGAGAAGACGGAGCGCTTCTTTTCGAAAATCGTAAGCACTCCACCGCTCTTTGGGGTCGAGAAAATCAACAAGGTGGTGTGGAACACGTCTCCGCACGTCCTCAGGAGGTTTAGCGGTTCCAATGTTGAGATATTTGTAAACAGCCAAGGAATCCGCAGAAATGATTTCAACCTTTGGCAAGCGTTCAGCAACCTCAAGGGAGACTGCTGTCTTTCCACTCGCTGTGGGACCAAGAATACAGAGGATAAGATTATTCTTCTTGGACATCTCCTCTGAGTTTTCCTTCAGCGTCTCTCAGAAGGCGTACGACAAGGAATTTCCCTGGGTAGACTCCGTTGCTTGCAGGTATGGTAACTCCGAGGTTTTCTCTGGTTCGCCCAAAGAATGAGTCCTTCTTTTTTTCCACAACAAGCACTTCTGTTGTTCTACCTTCATGAACGTAGAGGCGCTCAGAGTATGCTTTCTTAAGGGCCTTTGTGAGCGTCTCAAGGCGCTCTTTTTTCACCTTTTGGGGGACATCATCTTTGAGTTCCGCTGCTTTAGTACGGGGACGTGGAGAGTATGCGTAGGTATAGGCGATTTCAAACTGAACCTTCTGAACCACTTCAAGAGTGTCTGCAAAGTCGGCATCGCTTTCGGTGGGAAAGCCCACGATAATATCTGTACCGATAGCAGCCTCAGGGATGGACTCGCGAATGTACAAGGCGATGTCAAGGTATTGTTCTTTCGTGTACCCTCGGTTCATAAGCTGGAGAATTCTGTTTGAACCCGCTTGGAGAGGAAGATGGAAATATGGACAGAGGATATGGCTCCTTTTTACGATTTCTACGATCTCGCGGCGCATGTCCTTTGGGTGAGAAGTGATAAAACGGATCCACACTCTTTTTCCTCCGAATCGCTTTTCGATACTCTCGAGGAGCTCTTCAAAAGCGTGCGGGCTTCCAAAATCTCTCCCGTAAGCATTGACGTTCTGACCAAGGAGAGTTATTTCACGAAACCCCTCGTTAAGAAGAGCGGAGAGCTCCCTCAGGATAAGCTCTTTGGGTTTGCTTCTCTGGGGTCCTGTGGTGTACGGGACGACGCAGTAACTACAAAAATTGTCGCACCCGAAAGTGACGGGAAGATACGCTGAGATTCTTCCCTCTCGTTCGTACCCCTCTTCAAGGAAAAGTGGTGAGGGAGGGGAAAAAGAGAGCTTTCGTTTGCCATCCATGATGGCTTCTCGTACGAGGCGGGGAATGGCGTCGAAATCGTGGGTTCCCACGAGAACATTCACGTAAGGAACACGTTTGAGGAGTTTTTCCTGTAGAAGTTCACCCATGCAGCCGCAGAGGACCACAAGTGGTGGCTTTCCTCGCTTTGCACAAGCAGTATGGTAGAGGTGCGAGATTACTCCAATAGCTCTTGCTACGGCATGTTCTCGAACCGCACAGGTGTTGAAGACAAGAACATCAGCATCCTCTTCCTTTTGGGCTTGGGAGAAACCATCTCTCAGGAAGAGGTAAAGAAGGTGTTCAGATCGGCTTTTATTCATTTGGCACCCGAAAGTTACTAAAGCAACAGAAAGCTTTTTCTCCATAGGACTCGTAAGGAGAAAAACAAAATACCACTCCCCTTATTCCTTATCCTTACCCCGACTTAGAATAAAAAAGCCTGTTCTCCGTAAGGAGAACAGGCTTTTTTATTAATCATTTCGGGGCTTCACAATAAGCTTAATAGCAGTTCGCTCTTCTCCATCAATGGTGACGTCCGTGAAGGCAGGGATGCAGACAAGGTCAATGCCGCTTGGAGCGACGTATCCTCGTGCAATAGCGATGGCTTTGATTGCTTGGTTGACAGCCCCTGCTCCGATGGCCTGTATCTCAGCCATCCCCTTCTCCCGGATTGCACCTGCTAAGGCACCAGCAACAGCGTTGGGATTTGACTTTGAAGAAACCTTGAGAACGTCCATGTTGACTCCCCCTTTCACTCTCCATCCTCCATCGTCTACTTAAACGTGCTCCGCAAGAGGTACAGAAAGACGAAAAATATCGCGCGCCTTACCTGTAGTGTCATCCACCTCCACGACAATCCCGTTGAGTTTCACATTTTCCTTGGCCACCCGGTACTTCGCTGGCATCTGCGTCAGAAATCTTCCGATGATGTCTGCTACTTCGATGCCGATGACCGAATCATGAGCTCCCGTCATACCAATATCCGTAATATATGCCGTTCCTTGGGGGAGGATACGTTCGTCTGCTGTGGCTACATGGGTGTGGGTTCCGAAAACACAAGAAACTTTTCCGTCGAGAAACCATCCCATCGCAATTTTTTCTGACGAAGCTTCTGCGTGGAAATCCACGAGGATAATCCTGGTGCGTTCTTGAAGGGACTTGAGCTCCTTCTCGATCCTGCGAAAAGGGCAATCCAAAGGAGGCATGAACACACGACCACTGAGATTGACAACTGCCCAAACCCTCCCCTCCTTTTCGAGAACAAGTGACCCCCTCCCAGGGACACCATCCGGATAATTTAAGGGACGAAGAAGGCGAGGTTCTCGGTCGATGTACCCGAGAATCTCTTTCTTGTCCCAAACATGGTTTCCAGTGGTCACTACGTCCACCCCACAGCGGAGGATTTCCTCACATACCTCTGGTGTGATTCCCAGACCGCCTGCGGCATTCTCCCCATTGACGATAACGGCATCAATTCGGAGTTCTTCCTTAAGAAGAGGAAGCTTTTCTCGAAGTATGCGCCTTCCAGGTTTTCCTACGATGTCTCCAACAATGAGAAATCTCAAAACACCTATCCTCCTCTGCTATTTCGCGTACTCTATGGCTCTCGTCTCTCGGATGACTGTCACCTTTATCTGTCCGGGGTACTCAAGCTCTTTTTCGATTCTTTTTGCTATATCCCAGGCGAGTTTTGCTGCACCTGCATCGTCGACCCGATCTGGCTTCACGATGATACGAACTTCACGTCCTGCCTGGATGGCGTAAGCTTTCTCAACACCTTCAAAAGAATCAGCAATTTTTTCCAAACGCTCAAGGCGCTTGATATATGCTTCAAGACTTTCCCTCCGTGCTCCGGGACGGGAAGCAGAAATGGCATCTGCCGCTTGTACAAGCACCGCCTCAAGAGTCTGGGGATCGACATCACCATGGTGAGCCTCAACAGCATGAATAACCTCCCACTTTTCTCCATATCGACCAAGGAGTTCTGCTCCAATTCGCGCATGGGGTCCCTCAACTTCGTGGTCAAGTGCCTTGCCAATGTCGTGGAGGAGTCCCGCCCTTTTTGCTATGTGCACGTTGGCACCAAGTTCACTAGCCATGAGACTTGCAAAGTGGGCAACCTCTTTAGCGTGTTGCAACACGTTTTGGCCATAACTTGTGCGGAAGTAGAGCTTTCCGAGGAGCTTTACGAGCTCCGGGTGTACGTTTTTAATTCCCGTATCAAAGAGTGCCTGTTCCCCCTCTTGGAGAATTTTCTCTTCAACCTGAATCTTAGCTTTTTCGATAAGTTCTTCGATACGTGCAGGATGAATGCGGCCATCCATAATGAGTTTTTCAAGAGCGATACGAGCAACTTCCCTGCGTATAGGATCAAAACAAGATATGATAACAGCCTCAGGCGTGTCATCAATAATAAGATCAACACCAGTCATCATTTCGAATGTACGGATATTCCTTCCCTCCCGACCTATGATACGGCCTTTCATTTCGTCGTTTGGGAGCGTAACCACCGAAACGGTGCTCTCAACAGTGAAATCCGCTGCATATCGCTGGATAGCTTGACCTACGATATCTCGTGCCACTCGTTCAGCTTCCTTTCTTGCTCGCTCTTCTGCCTCTTTTACCCGCAGGCTGATCTCATACTCAAGGGTTTTTTCCACCCGTTCCAAGAGTTCTCGCTGAGCCTCCTCAATGGAGAGGCCTGCGATGCGCGAGAGCTCTTGAATTTCCTGTGCCTTCATAAGTTCTACCTCTCGTTTTTCTCGTTCCAAAGCTTCCTGAGCTTTTCGGAGAGCAGCTTCAGATCTCTCAAGTTGCTCCATGCGGCGTTCCAGCACCTCTTCGCGGCGAAGAAGGCGGTTTTCTAAGTTTTGGAGTTCTTTTCGCTTCTTCTGTATTTCTTCTTCAAGGCTTTGTTTTTCTCGAAGGATTTCTTCTCGCGCTTCGAGAAATGCCTCTTTTTTGATGTTCTCCGCTTGACGAGTAGCTTCCTCCAATATTCTCTGCGCCTGGAGTTGCGCATTTTCCTTTCGCCTTGAAAGCTGCAGGGTTACAAAGAGTATCCCTGCTACGAATCCTATTGCTGCTCCTAAAAAGATGTATATTGGCCCCATAGGCTGGATTCACCCCTTATTCACTTTTCAATGTGCGAACCAGACTTGGAAATATTCTAATCGCCAGAGTTAGGCAAGTCAAGGATGGCTTACTTGGTAGACTCTTGGAGAAATTCTCGTCTTGAGAGACCATTCTAGTCTTTCCTCATCGTTTGCTGTGCTTGCTAAGCGCAAAGGTGACGCGTGTGTTTCAAGGGTTTTTCTAAATTTCATTGTCCCTTAGCCATCAGAAAGTAAAAGCTCTCCCGATGGGCTCTTCAAGGAAGCCTTCTCCCTAGGTGATTTTCGGGGCTCCAAGGATTTTCTCAATCGTTAAGGGCAATTTTTGGATCAATGCCCATCTTTTCTAAAGCAGCAAGGAGAATCCTTTGGGCAATATCAGGGTTCTCTTTTAAAAATTGGCGACTACCTTCTCTTCCCTGTCCCAGCCGATACTCCCCAAAGGAGTACCAGTTTCCAGAACGGCGTATTACCCCTGCACTTTCCCCAAGGTCGATGATCTCACCCTCTTTTGAGATTCCCTCTCCATAGAAGAGTTCAAGATCTGCTTCTTTGAATGGAGCAGCAAGTTTATTCTTCACAACTCTCACTTTAGTCCAAGCCCCAACAATCTGCTCGCTTCCTCCTACTCGGATGTAATCTTTTCGTCGAACATCAAGACGGACCGAAGCATAGAACTTCAAGGCCCTTCCTCCAGGAGTCGTTTCCGATGGACCATAGTTCATACCGATTTTTTCTCGAAGCTGGTTAACGAAAATAGCCACTGTCTTTGTCTTGCTGATGTATCCGGTAAGTCGACGAAGAGCCTGAGACATGAGTCGGGCTTGGAGACCAACCATTGGTTCTCCAATACTCCCCTCAAGCTCCATCCGTGGGGCCAGTGCTGCCACAGAATCAAGGACAACGATATCAATACTCCCACTGCGGACAAGAGTGTCAACGATATCTAAAGCTTCTTCTGCTGTAGTCGGTTGAGAAAGAAGCAGTCTATCCATTTGCACGCCAATTCTACTTGCATAAGTAGGATCCAGGGCGTGTTCAGCGTCGACAAAAGCGGCAATTCCTCCTTTTTTCTGTGCCTCTGCAATGGCGTGAAGAGCAATGGTTGTCTTTCCAGACGCTTCTGGTCCAAACACTTCCACAACTCGCCCTCTCGGAAAACCCCCAACTCCAAGAGCGATGTTGAGGAGGATGGAGCCCGTTTTGATGACCTCAATATCTGCAGTGAGCACGTTTTGGGAAAGGAACATAATGGCCCCTTTTCCATACTTCCGCTCTATGATATTCATGGCTTGCTTAATACTTTCCAAACGCTCTTCACTCATGCTCTCACCCCTTTTAGCGGAACACATACAAGTTTTCGATACTCTGGCCCGGAAGGCCTGAGAATGCTCTCGAAAAGGGCTATTTCCCCTATGGTGACGGGAATCGGTGACCATGAAAGAAAAGAGGTGCGTTCAAGTTTCTTTGGGGCTTTGAAACGGGCAAGAGTCACGTGAGGCACGAATTCCCGATCTTCCTCGTAGGCGATCCCCGCAGCTCGTAATTTCTGTGACATGGCCTCTACAATCGCCTTGGTTTTCCTTTTCCCTTCCTCATCAAGACCCATCCAGAGAACTCTTGCCCGTTGCCAGGAGGGGAAAGTTCCCGCTTCTTCCAGGAAAGTATGGTAAGGAGAAAAAGCTGCCCCAAGGTCTTCAAGGATGTTCTGGACCTCTCGTAGTCGGTGGAAAGGGAATGCAGGGAAAAATGCCAGGGTGATGTGGAAATGCTCTCTGCGCACCCACTTACCTTCGGGGTAGAGGAATTTCTGCTTTTCCACAAAATGCGCAAGGATATTTTTTGCGTCTTCGGGAAGATCCAGGGCGATAAAAGCACGAAGGGTTTCGCTCATTACCTATCGCTCCTTGAGAAAAACAAAGAGGGTTGTCAAAGCTGCCTGGGCAAAGAACCTTTTGTTCATTAATCGATCACCACCGAACTGGAATCTCTTGGTGACCGTTTTACTACCATCACTTACTCCAACATACACAAGTCCTACAGGTTTCTCTAAACTTCCCCCTCCTGGTCCAGCGATTCCTGTAATACCAAGGCCAATGTCGACTTCTGCTTTATGTCGCACCCTCTCTGCGAGGTATCGTGCCGTTTCCTCGCTAACTGCTCCAAAACGACTGAGAATTCCTTCTGGAACGCCAAGGTCCATTATTTTTGCTCGGTTGCTGTATACGATATAACCCCGATCAAAGTATTGAGAACTTCCAGGAATATCTGTTATTCGGCTTCCCACAAGTCCTCCAGTACATGACTCCGCTATAGCTATGCGCAGTCCTCGCTCGCAAAGGAGTTTCCCTATTGCTTCCTCAAGGGTTTCCCCATACTGGGAAAAGAGATAAGAGGCAAGTGACTTTTTCACGTTTTCAAGGATTTCTTCTCCTCTGGTTATTTCTTCGGAGGATACGTTCTGACCGTAGAGAAAGAACCATACCTCGCCATAGTTTGGAAGGAAAGAGAAACGCAGACTTTTGGGGAGTTCTTGAAGGAACGGGCGCATTCGTTCTTCAAGCAGCGACTCACCGATGCCACAGAACTTTAAGGTTGTGCTCCGATAGATGTTGCCTGGAACATTTGGAATTTCTCTTTCGAGGCGGTGCCAGAAAAACTCTACCTCTCTGGGGACGCCGGGAAGGACAAAGATCTTTGGTGGTCCATCGAGGATAAAGGCAGGGGCAGTTCCAACCTCATTAGGGATGAAGGAAGCGCCTTCTGGAAAAAAGGCCTGTTTTTTGTTATTTTCTGGAGGCTCAACACCACGAATGCGAAGGTAGAAGCGACGAATGCCTTCCCATGCCTCTTCGGAAAAGCGTAAGGGTCGCTCCAGAGCTTCTGCTATGCCTTCCCGCGTAAGGTCATCCGTGGTTGGTCCCAGACCTCCAATGACAAAGAGAATGTCCACTCCTTGATCTCTCAAGAACCTAACGATCGCTGCAATTTCCTTTACCTCGTCAGGAATAAAGGAAATCCATTTCGGAAAGATGCCCTTCCTCAGGAGTTTTTCGATAAGAAAAGAGGCATTACTGTCCCGTACTGCCCCAGTGACAAGTTCTGTCCCTACACAGAGAATTGCTGCGTTCACAGCGCTTCTCCCTCCAGTTCATATGCTGATGTCCGAGTAATACGCACATGACACCATTGTCCTCTTTTGAGATCACTTTTCCGAGGACGCACTTTTACTTGACAATCGACTTGAGGCGCGTCTTTTTGTGTTCGCCCTAAAAAGAATATACCTTTGGCGTCTCGTGTTGGTCCCATATCAAGGAGGACCTCGAAGACCTCTCCAAGCAATGACGCATGCACCCTCTCCATAACGCGTTTCTGAGTCTCTATAAGCTGCCAGTAGCGCTGTTCCTTTACTTCCTCTGGAACTTTCGGTTCAAGGGAGGATGAAAGAGTGCCTTCCTCGTCAAAGTACTTAAAAACGCCCAGCCGTTCAAACTGAAACTCTGTAACGAATTTGAGGAGATTTTGGAAGTGTTCTTCTTCCTCTCCAGGAAAGCCGACGATGAAGGTGGTGCGAAGGGTAATGGTGGGGATGCGCTCCCGCACCTCTTCCAGTGTTCTTCGAATCCTTGTGAAATCCCAGAAGCGGTGCATCCTTTGCAAGATAAAGGGATCGACGTGTTGCAAGGGGATATCGAGGTATTTCACAACGTGAGGAATAGAGGCGATTGCCTCAACGAGCTCTTTGGTTATCCCCTCTGGGGAGAGGTACAAAAGCCGAATCCAAACTTTTTCTGGAAGATTTTCAGCCAGAGCCCAGAGAAGCTCAGGAAGACTTCGCTTTCGATAAAGGTCAAGACCATAGGCAGTGAGGTCTTGAGCAACGAGAATGATTTCTCGCACTCCTCCTTCCCAGAGGGAACGAGCTTCTGTAACAATGGAAGGAATGGGTCTACTTCGGAGTGGTCCGCGAATGGAGGGGATGAGGCAGAAACTGCAACGGTGAGAACATCCCTCAGCGATTTTCACATACGCGTAGTGAGGTGGAGTGGAAAGAATGCGGGGATTTTCATGGGTGTATATTGTGGGTGGGGAACCAACAAAAACACCTTTTCGCCCTGATGAGAGAATTTCAGGAAGGCGAAAGAGGTCATGTACTCCAACCCAGTAGTCAACCTCTTGGTATTGAAGGGGTGCTTTTTCACGAAAGCGTTCAACGTAGCATCCCAGAACGACGATCTTCTTCCGGGGGTCTTTTTTCTTGAGGTGTACAAGTTTCCTGATCCATGCCTCTGTTTCCTCGCAGGAAGGGCGAATGAAAGCGCAAGTGTTCAGAAAGATCCATTCTGCTTCTTCTGGAGGCACTATACAATTGTAGCCGTGAACAAGGAGATTTCCCAACGCGACTTCAGAGTCCACGAGGTTTTTGTCACAACCAAGGCTAATGAAAGCGATACGTTTCATGGAGCGAAAACCTCTTGGAAGGGTCCAGGATTATCAGCAAGGTATCCTCTCTCTTCGCCGTTGAACCACACTCGGATAGCATCTCCCCCGTCTCCTGAAATTTCAATCGGACCTTCGCTTCGGAAGATATACGTTTTCCCCGGGACAAGGATACCAGAGAACAAGGTATTCCCCAGGGAAGTGACTTCAACCCAGGCAACCTTCTCCGCTTCGAGGCGAATTGTCACTGCAAGGAAAGGTGTAGGACTCTCAAAGGACGGAGATGGAGAAAGTTCGGTCACTCCAGAAGCTCCAATTTTTCTATTTGTCCCTTGAGGAAGCAAGGGCACGAAAAGGATAAAAAGAATAACACTACAAAGGATCGCAGAGGAAATGAGAACACCAAGGAGTATTTTCTTGTTTTTCTTCCACTGGGGTGTTTTAAGGCTTTCTTCTCCTCTTGCCAAGTGCCTCTCCCGTATCTCATATGCTTTCTGGCAGAGGGCGGCTATTTCCTTTCCGTCGAGTCCCAGGAAACGGGCGTAGATTTTTACGTATCCCAGAATATACGTTTTTCCAGGGAGATTTTCCCACGCTCCTTCCTCGAGAGCTTGCAAGAATCGTTCAGAAATGAACGTAGCTGCTTCAACTTTTTCAAGAGGTATACCTTTTTCTTCTCGAGCACGCCTTAAGCGCTCTCCAACCTCTTTAGCTATTTCCCGATTAAAGCTCTCCACTTTTCTCTCCTCGCCTCGCGATAACCTTCCGTGGTTTACTTCCCTCGTATGGTCCCACGATACCTTCGCGCTCCATCCGCTCGATAAGTCGGGCAGCGCGATTAAATCCTATCCTCAGTCTCCTTTGGAGAAGAGAAGTTGAAGCTTTTCCAGTTTCCACAACAATCCGAACCGCTTCTTCGTAGAGTTCATCGTCTCCGTCACTTTCTTGAAGGGGACTTGTTTCTTCAGGTACAGCAAACTCGAGAGGATATGGTATGGTTCCCTTTTGCTTTATCCAGTGTTCCACGATTCTTCTGGTTTCTTCGGTCCGAATGAAAGCTCCTTGACCGCGTATGGGCTTATTCACTCCAAGAGGAGCAAAGAGCATATCTCCATTGCCCAGGAGCTTTTCTGCTCCTGGGCCATCGAGGATCGTCCGAGAGTCTGCCTGAGAGGAGACAGCGAAAGCAAGGCGGGAAGGAAAATTCGCTTTGATAAGACCAGTAATAACGTCAACGGAAGGTCTTTGCGTTGCTACAACGAGGTGAATGCCTACAGCCCTTGCCATCTGGGCGAGGCGACAGATGTATGTTTCCACATCGTTTGGGGCAGTCATCATGAGATCGGCAAGCTCATCGACGACGACAACTATATAAGGAAGTTTTTCCCCATCTTCAACGATACTATTGTACTCCTCGATATTGCGGCAGGAAAGCTCGGAAAGGAGTTCATAGCGAGTATCCATCTCTCGACAGAGCCACTTGAGAAGGCGGACTGCAAGGCGAACTTCAGAAACAACAGGAGCACAAAGATGCGGTATTCCGGCATACAACGAAAGTTCAACTCGTTTGGGATCAACGAGGACGATTCGAAGACGAGTTGGGTCTGTTCGGTAAAGAAGGCTTCCGAGAAGGGCATTAATGCAAACGCTTTTTCCTGACCCCGTAGCGCCTGCTATAAGGAGGTGGGGCATGTCACGAAGGTCCCAGAATATGGGTTTTCCTCCTACATCTTTCCCCAATGCAAGGAGGAGAGGAGAAGGGTGGTGCACGAATTCCTCCATTTCGAGGAGTTCTCGCAACGTCACGATTTCCTTATGTCGGTTAGGAATCTCAATCCCAACCGCAGCCTTTCCAGGTATCGGTGCTTCTATCCGTACTGCTGCTGCAGCGAAGGCCAAGGCGATATCGTTAGAGAGACTAACGATCTTGTTTACCTTAATTCCTGGGGCGGGTTGGAACTCGTAGCGGGTAATGGTTGGTCCTATTTGAACATGGAGGACGCGCCCTGTAACCCCGAACTCAGCAAGCGTTTGTTCTAATTTTGCAATCTCTTCCTCGATTTCCCGGCGTGTTTTTTCTCCTCGTTTTGGGGGAGGTGGATCGAGAAGCTTTGGGGAGGGCAAGACCCAAGAACTCCTTTTCTCGGCTTGAGAGGTGCGTTTTGGCCGTGTCTTAAAAGAGTGTGTCGTCTTCTCGCAAGAGGGTTCTTTAAGACTCGAGGGTGTGAAAACTTCAGCAATTTCTGCTCTCTGCTCTTTTTGTTGTGGCAGGGGTTTTTCTGTTTCGGTCTGGGGTTTAGGTTCTTCGGGCAGTCGTTGCGCAAGGCCGTGAAGCTGCAGAGTAATTTTTCGAAGCAACTTTCCCTCGCTTATAAGATAAGTACCAAGTAACGCCGCAAAAAAGAGGAAAAGAAGCATTCCTGTCTCCCCAAGGTACTCTTGCAAGATGCGTAGGTAAAACGCTCCAATTGCGCCTCCTAACCTTCCTGTGGGAAACGCGGTGCTCCGCCGAGAAGCCTCTCGCTCACTCAAGGTAAGGAACACAAAGAACCAGAGGAAGATACCAATGATCCTCCCTGCGAAACGGTACCGTTTCGCAGGGAGGAAAGTAGCCAGTTCATAAGTAAGGAAGCCAAGGAGAAAGGGTAAAAGATACGCCCCAAGACCAAAAGCGGCGAAAACCCCTCGCCGGAGAAGCGCTCCCAATTCTCCTGTTTGGGAAGAAAGGAGCGCGAGGAAGAGATATACTGTTGTGAGGACCAAAACCGAAAAGACGAAGAACTTTCTTTTCGTTTCCACGTCTTCAGACGCTCGTTTTGAATTACCTCTTTCGTTGAGGAGTCTTCGTCTCCTTGGGAGGAGAGACTGCCGCAATGGCTTCCTTGTGACTCAGCGTGATACGACCAAGTGAATCGATGCCGATCACCTTAACAAGGAGATCCTCTCCTGGTTTCACAAAGTCTTCAACTTTCCGGATGCGTTCGAAAGAGAGCTGTGAGATGTGACACAAACCTTCTCGACCAGGGAATATTTCCACAAACGCACCAAAGTCAGCGATACGGGTTACTTTACCAAGGTAGATTTTCCCTACTTCGACATCCTGTGTTACATTCCGAATCATCTCGATAGCCTTTTCTTTTCCTTCCTCGGTACGGGAGAACACAAGGACTTTTCCGTTTTCCTTAATATCGATAGTGACACCTGCTTCCTCGACGATACGCTTAATGATCTTTCCTCCCGGGCCAATGAGAGCACCGATTCGGTCAGGGTTAATCTCCACAATACCAATCCGGGGAGCATGGGGAGAAATAGAGGGTCGTGGTTTGTCGAGGACAGAGTCCATAATGTCGAGAATATACATCCTTCCCTCTTTTGCTTCCTGCAAAGCTTCAGCGAGAATTTCCCAAGTCAGCCCCTTATTCTTCACGTCAAGCTGTATTGCTGTGATACCTCTCCGACTGCCCGCAACCTTGAAGTCCATTTCTCCGTAGTGGTCTTCGGAACCGATGATGTCGCGAAGGAAAACCTTTCGCTCCCCGGCAAGGAGGAGGCCAATGGAGAGACCAGCGCATGAGGATCGGATAGGTACTCCAGCATCCATAAGAGAGAGGCTTCCACCGCATACCGTGGCCATGGAAGAAGAACCGTTGGACTCAAGAATTTCCGAGACAACTCGAATAGTATAGGGGAATTCGTCCTCTGGGGGAATGAAACACTCTAGAGCTCGTTCTGCCAAGGCGCCGTGACCAATTTCTCTACGTCCTGGACCACGCATTGGGCGAACCTCTCCTGTGCTGTATGGAGGGAAATTGTAATGGAGCATGAAGCGCTTTGCCTCTTCCTCTTGAAGACCATCCACTTTTTGTTCTTCGCTTGTAGCTCCAAGGGTCGTAATGACAAGAGCCTGGGTCTGTCCACGAACAAAAAGCGCCGAGCCGTGAGTACGAGGAAGACATCCAACCTCACAATGGACAGGGCGGATTTCTTGAGGGGCTCTGCCGTCTTGTCTGCGACCAGTGGTGAAAACGAGATTCTCGATTTCTTCCTTGACAACCTTATCCCAAGCAGGGGTGAGAAAAGCCGTGTTCCCGAACCGAGCCTCAACCTCCTCCCGTGCTTTTTGTAGGATGGTGTTCATTTCCTTTTCTCGGGCTTTTTTCTCCGGTATGGTAATGATTTGCCTTATGCTCTTTCGGTACTCATCATTGATGAAGGCCTGTAAGGCATCCCAGAAGGGAGGAAGAACGACCTCCCGTTTCGGCTTCCCAAAGGAGGCGAAGATATCCCTTTGGGCTGCAACCATTTTTCGGATTTCCTCATATCCGAGCTTTAAAGCAGCGACAATCGTTTCCTCCTCCACTTCTTTTGCTCCTGCTTCGATCATAGCAATTCCCTGTTCTGACCCAGCGACAATGAGATCGAGGTTACTTATGGCGAGCTCCTCAAGAGTAGGGTTAATGACAAACTCGTTTTTCACAAGACCGATACGGCAAGCACCGATAGGGCCTTCGAAGGGGATTTCCGAAAGGCCAAGGGCGAAAGAAGCCCCCACAATCGAAATCACATCGGGAGGATGACTTTCATCAACAGAAAGGACGGTAACGACAACCTGGATGTCATTGTACAAGAGCTTAGGGAAAAAGGGACGAATGGATCGGTCAATAAGACGTGCGCTGAGAATTGCCGGAACCCGAGGTTTTCCTTCCCTTTTGATGAAGCCACTCGGAATTTTTCCTGCAGCATAGAATCGTTCCTCAAAATCCACAAGGAGCGGGGTAAAATCTACCTCTTCACGCACTTCCTCAGACATCGTAGCTGTTACAAGAACAACCGTGTCCCCGTGGCGAACAGTTACTGCTCCATGGGCTTGTTGAGCAAACTTCCCTGCTTCAATGGTAAGTACTTCTCTTCCAAAGCTTATCTCCCACCGGTATGACACAATGGAATCTTACCTCCTCAATCCAAGCTTTTCGAGGATTGCATAGTACCGGTCAACGTGGTGTTTTTTCAGATAATTCAGGAGCCTCCTTCGACGGCCAACCATAATAAAGAGACCTCTCCGAGAATGGAAATCTTTCGGGTGTTGTTGTAGGTGTTCAGTAAGTTCCCGAATACGTTCGGTAAGCAGTGCGATTTGCACCTCTGGAGAACCTGTGTCCGAACTATGAATTTTAAATTGGTCGATGATCTCTCTCTTCCGTTCCTTCGTTAATGCCAACTCCACTCCACCTCCACTTTTACCCGGGCATTCAAAAAGTAGTTTACCACAGGAGCACGAATACTGTAAACACTCCCCTTTCGTTGACAGTCTTTGCTTGCTTCTGATAGGATAATTTTAAACTGAAGGGGGGGTAGAGCTATGAAGCGAGCAGTTTGGTTGTGGTTTGGTATTTTTGTGTCCCTTCTTAGTCTCTTCCTTGCGTGTGCCGCTGCAAAGACATGGGAATCTCAACCTGGGGAGTTTAAAGGCCAAACTATCACAGTGCTGATTACTGATCCGCATTCTGCGGTGGTAGAGTCCTGGAAGCCTGAGTGGGAAGCGCTCACTGGAGCGAAGGTCGAGATGGTCGTGGTACCATATGCTTCCTTGTACGACAAAATGATGACGGATTTTATTACTGGGACAGGAGCGTATGATCTGATTTGTTGGCCTTCAACTTGGGCAGGAGATGTGATGGGAGGAGAGTGGGTTTTGCCTCTAGACGGTTTAATGCAGGAATATGGGTATCCTGACTGGGGTGACGTTGTTCCAGCCATTAAACTCATCGTCTCTTGGGGAGGAAAGGTTTACGCTTTCCCCTATGATGGTGACTGCCATATGCTCTATTACCGAAAAGACGCTCTTGAAAATCCTGAGTACCGAGCAAAGTTTAAAGAGAAGTACGGATATGAATACAACATCCCTCCTAAATCTTGGGAGGAGATCCTTCATATTGCGGAGTTCTTTACGGGATGGGATTGGGATAATGATGGGGAAACTGAGTACGGCATAGCGTTTATCGCCCAAAGGAAAACGCAAGCTATGTGGTCATACCTTGATATCGCTATGCAGTATGCTGCCCAACCTGGGGTTGCCCCTTTCTTTGATCCGGATACCATGGAGCCCCAGGTGAATAACCCTGGGTGGGTTGAAGCGATGGATGTTATCCAGAAATTGACTAAATTTGCGCCTCCAGGTCTTTTGAGCTACGGTTACAGTGAGCTTCGCCAGGCTTTTGTGTCTGGGAACTCGGCGATCGCTCTTGATTGGGGTGACATTGGAATCCTTGAACAGTCTCCTGAAAAGTACGGAAGCAAGGTCAAAGGTCTTCTTGGGTATGGACCACTTCCTGGTGCTATGAAGACGTACGACTTTAAGGCAAAGCGGTGGATTGAGGGTTACAACCAGGTGAATTTTTTGAACTTCGGCGGATGGGTATTCTCTATTTCGAAATTCTCGAAAAACCCTGTTCCAGCGTATAAGTTTGCCACATACTTTACGGCTCCGGAACGAAGTCTCCTTGATGTGTGTGGTGTTCATGGATATACGGGGGCTAATCCATGGCGCTTCTCTCATTTCAAGAATATCGATAAGTGGATCGAGGGTGGATGGAGCAAAGATTCGGTGACGAAGTACTTGGAGACAATTCAAACCATCCTTTCGGATCCCAAAGCTATTACTGACCTTCGAATTCCAGGCGCTGCAGAGTACTACGACTACCTTGACCTGTACCTTGCTGAAGTCCTTTCAGGAACAAGGACACCTAAGGAGGCCTGCGATGCTATCTACACCGAATGGGTGAGAATAACTGAGGCTCATGGCAAGGAAAAGCAGAGAGCTCTCTATCGTGAGTCCCTTGGGTTGTCTGCCGAGTAGTTGTATACAGGCCTGGGGAGAACCCCCAGGCTTGTATCCTTTTTGAGGAGTGGAGAAGCTTGAGGAAAGACACTGCAAAGTTTGGCTTCCTCTTTCCTGGACTTTTGTATCTTATGGCGATGGCAGTCTTTCCTCTTGTTTGGTCTTTAACCTTGAGCTTCTACCGCTGGAAAGCCGCTACGGCTGCGCCGCGAGTATTTGTGGGATTTGGAAACTTTGTCAATATTCTCCAAGATTTGCGTTTTTGGAATAGTCTCCGTTTCACCGTGCTCTATGTGGCTATCGTAGTCAGTGTTGAGCTGGGTTTAGGATTATTCCTCGCGTATATTCTCAGCGAGCGAATTCGTTTCCGGAATTTTTTCCGCGTCCTTTTTCTCCTCCCCATGGCGGCGCCACCGATTGCTGTTGCCTTCATGTGGCGAATGCTTTTGAATCCCGATGCGGGTATCGTGGTAAAGGTACTGAGTTCTCTTGGGTTGAACGTGGTTCGCTGGCTTACTGACGCTCGTTTCGCTCCATTTGTGCTTATGGCCGTAGATATCTGGGAATGGACCCCTTTTATGTTTCTTGGGCTTCTCGCTGCTATGCAGTCCCTTCCTGTGTCTCTTTACGATGCTGCCCAAGTGGACGGGGCTTCTCGAGGACAGACCTTCTGGTTTATTACCTTTCCACTCCTCCTTCCCATTATGGTTACCCTTGTTCTCCTTCGGGCTATAGATGCTTTCAAGCTTTTTGAGCTTGTTTTTGGTGTCACAGGTGGGGGGCCAGGGACGAGTACCGAATCCCTTTCTTACTATATCTACACGGTGGGTTTTCAGTATTTTGATCTGGGATATGCCTGTGCGCTTTCTTGGGTGTTTCTCTCTATTGTTCTCATTATGGCTAACTTCCTCCTTCAGAGGCTTCGCAGGGGGATATAAATATGAAACATCCGAGGAAAGTCGAACTTTTCTTTGTGTTAGCTTGGGTTGTTCTTGTACTTTTCTCGGTTTGGACTGTTTTCCCATTCTTTTGGGGTATCGTCACGTCTTTGAAGTCTCCTGGTGAACAGTATACTACTGCCTTTCTACCTTTTGTTCAGTTTCGACCCTCAACATACGCGTGGCAAGTTGTGCTTGGGCAGGCAGAGGGAGAAAGGACTCGCCAAGGGTTGCGTAACAGCGTTCTCATTTCCTCTTTGAGTTCCCTTCTTGTGCTCCTCCTTGGATCCTTCGCGGGTTACGCGTTGACACGTTTTCGTTTCCAGCGCTGGAAGAACAAGGATATCGCGAGTTGGGTACTTTCAAACCGTATGTTCCCCCCTATTGCTGTAGCTATCCCCTTTTTCCTTGTTATGCGAACCTTAAGGCTCCTTGATACCCTGCCGGCTGTCATCATGGCTCATACTGTGTACAATCTCCCTCTGGCTACCTGGCTCATGATGGATTTTTTCCGGGAACTTCCCGAAGAAGTTGAAGAAGCAGCTCTTATTGATGGATGTTCTCCTTTTCAAGCCTTCTTTCGCGTTGCTTTTCCTTTGTCACTTCCTGGTATTGTTGCGGTGTATATTCTCTGCTTCATCTTTTCCTGGAATGAGTTTCTCTTCGTTGTGACACTCTCATATCGAAAAACCATGACCATGCCGGTGGTTATTGCAGGAACATTGACTGTTCGAGGACTTGACTTTTGGAAGGTTTCTGCTCTTTCTCTTCTTGCTGTTGCACCGCCTGTTATTCTTGCTGCTCTCACATCACGCTTTCTCATCCGAGGGCTCACTCTTGGTGCCATTAAAGAGTGATTATGGGATAATGGGGAAAAAGTCTCAGAAGGGGTGAAACAAGTATGCATATTCAGCGTATCCTTGTCCCTACTGACTTTTCACCTTTCTCGGATCTTGCTCTCCGAGTTGCCGCCTCTTTACGCGCGAAGTTTCAGGCACACATAACGGTCCTTCATGTTCTTACGCCCCTCGAAGCCGAGACGCTCACCTCACAACCTGGAAACCCTTGGGAAAATGTCGTCCTGAAGATACAGAACGAGATGGCTCGCGAAGTAGAAGAGAATGCTCCTGGTCTCCCTCAGGAATCGGTACATCTTGAAGTTGTGGTTGGGGAACCGGCTGAAGAAATTACTCGTTTTGCTGAGGACAATGGGATAGATCTCATCGTTATGGGAACACATGGAAGAACTGGTCTGGCAAGCATTTTCTTAGGGAGTGTAACGATTGGGGTTATTAAGAGGACCTGCGTTCCGGTAATGGTCGTAAAGTGCCCTAGAGAGTTGAAAGGATAGCAAAGCCCGGAACTTTTCCGGGCTTTGTTTATAGGAACCGCGCAAGTTCTTTCTGGAGGACAGCGGTAAATACTTCTTTCTCGAGGATATTACGTCGCTTTGCAACCCGCTCTTGGATTTTATCCTCATACGTGGGCTTGGGATTTATGTAGAACACTCCAAGAGGAATACGTTCTCCCCACTCAAGGCTCTTCTGGAAAGCGGCAATTTGGTCGTAGGGATTGTGATCTTCTCCAAGGTAGTATATCCGTTCCTGGTACCATTGATAGGTGTTTATTCGGTTAAACGTAACGCATGGTTGAAGAATATCAACGAGAGCGAATCCGCGAAAGGTTATGGCCTTTTTCAGAATGTCTTTCAGGCCTTGAATATCTCCAGCAAAGGCTCTCGCCACGAAACTTGCTCCCTGGGATATAGCAAGGCTTAGAGGATTAAGAGGTCGGGAAAGATTTCCCCAGGGCTGCGCTTTAGTAGTGAAACCCTCCTCTGAAGTTGGTGAGGCCTGTCCCTTTGTAAGACCATAAACTTGATTGTTGTGGACAAGAACGGTAATGTCAGGATTTCGCCGAATGACGTGAAGGAGGTGGTTGCCTCCCTCTCCGTACATACATCCGTCTCCGGACTCGGCAATGACGCAGAGCTCTGGTCTTGTGGCCTTTATGGCGAAGGCCACGGGAATGCTTCGTCCATGAAGTCCATTGAAAACGTTAGCCTGAAGGTAATGAGGTGCCTTTGCTGCTTGACCTATACCTGAAACGAGTACAACTTGTTGTGGCGCATACTTAAGCTCCTCAAGGGTTTCCCTAAGAGCTCTGAGAATACCAAAGTTACCACATCCAGGGCACCAGGCAATTTCTCCTTGAGGAACGTTAGGAGTTTGCGTCATGGGAAAGTACCTCCTCAATCTTTTCGGTAAGCTCCTCTATGAGGAAAGGTAAACCATCATATCGACAAATTCTTTGAGGAAACGGAAGAAGAGTCTCTGAGGCGAGCAGGGTGGCAAATTGTCCGGAGAAATTCTGCTCAACTACTATGGGGTTTGGGAGATTGATGAAAAGCTCCCGAAGGCCTTCTGGAAGGGGATAGAGGTCGCTAAAATGCATGACACCCACGTCTTTTCCTCTCTTCTGCAATGCCTTTCGGACCTCAAGAAGTATCCCCCATGTTGAACCCCACCCGATAAGGGTGGCGTCTTTTCCGGGCACAAGGAAAGGGGGACGCATTTCTTTGCGCATAAACGCAAGTTTCTTCATTCGTTTTTCTTGCATTGCTTTCCGGATGGAGAGATCCTCGGTAAGATGTCCAAACTCGTCATGCTCATCGCTGTCTGCGATAACGAGATGTTCACCTCCTGGGAAAAATCGCGGAGAAACACCATCTGGTGAAAGGGCATAGCGTCTGTATGGCAGGGAGACCGCAGAAGGCCAGACCGGACGCTCAGGACGTTCATAGATGGTAAGGAACTCATACGACCATTTCGTGTCGGCAAGGTACTGGTCGCTAAGAATAATGGCTGGTACCTGGTACTTCTCAGTAAGGTTGAATGCTCGGATGACCGTGTTTAACGCGTCCTCTGGGTCTCTCGGCGCAAAAACAAAGCGGGGAAACTCGTCATGTGCAGCGTGAATTACAAAAAGAAGGTCTCCTTGGGCAGTGCGGGTTGGGAGTCCCGTACTTGGTCCAGGTCGCTGGGCGTCAACAACAACAATTGGGGTTTCTGTCATAGCTGCAAGCCCAAGCCCCTCACACATAAGGCAGAATCCTCCACCTGATGTTCCAGTCATAGCTCGAGCGCCAGCATATGATGCTCCAATAGCCATATTAATGGCAGCAATCTCGTCTTCAGCTTGCTCGACTACGAGGCCGTATTCTTGGGCGCGATCAGCGAGAAAATTCAAGATTCCTGTCGAAGGCGTCATAGGATATGCGCTATAAAAGGTACATCCTGCAAGGAGTGCACCAAGACCAAGAGCCTCGTTACCACTGAGAAGGTAGCGGGGTTCAGGATTGCATGGTGGGAGAAGTTGTTCTTGAAGACCAAAATCCTCAACAATCGCTTTTCCCCGTTCCAAGGCTTCTTCGTTTTTTGTGACAACCACAGAGCCTTTCTTTCCAAAGATCTCTTGGAGGTACTCTCGGGCTTTTTGGAAAGATACGCCAAGGATGGCTAGCACTACCCCTGTTGCAATCATGTTAGCAAAAACCCTGTTACCAAGTTGCAACGCCTCATGCTCAAAGTCGACGGAATAGATGCGAATATCGTTCTTCTGGTTTTGGTTCTTTACTTTTCCAAGAACTATACCCTTTGGCTGCACTTCATCGATATGACGGTGGTATGTTTCCTCGGTGAGGCACACAAGAAGATCAAGGCTTTTTCGGGCACCCAGGAGTTGCTCGTTCCCTGTGCGAAGTAATGTGAAGGTATGACCTCCTCGAATACGAGATTCGTAGCTCTCAACGGAAAACACATAATATCCACTGCGTGCAAGAATCGTGGAAAGGAATTCGGAGACGGTTTGCACTCCTTGACCCGCAGCACCACCGATGAGAATACTGCAATCCGCCATACTATTCCTCCTCTGCTTTTCCATACACAAACCAAAAACCTCTCTTTTTCTTCCCGTGTTTTTCAGTTTTTTAGGGTGATCACATACTTCGGGTAAGGAACCCCAATATGGGCAGCATCGAAAGCTTTCTTAATCTCATAGAGGAGGTCCTGTTCGACATCCCAATGGTGCTTTGGGGGAACTTCAATCATAACGCGTAGGATAACGCCAGAAGTTTCAAAGCGCACGATTCGTTGAATAACTGGAGAGCTGAGAAAGAGATCAGGATACAGAGCTGGTATTTGACGAGGGTATCTCGCAATATCCCCATAGCTTTATCAATGTCAGTCAGTTTCGTACGCTACCCTCACCTCAACAATGGCTCGACTGAACCCCCGGTTGTAGTTCACAATCCGCGAAATTTCTCCGTTTGGAATGGTTACCAAAGCACCAGAGAGTGTACGGATCCTTGTCACGCGAAGGCCTATTTCTTCCACCGTTCTAGTAATATCTCCAATCTGCACCGTATCTCCTACGGAGAGGCTATCCTCGAAAACGAGGAAAAACCCGGTGAGAACGTCACGAACAAGTGTTTGAGCACCAAAGCCTACGGCAATTCCAACTACCCCTGCTCCTGCAAGGATTGCTGTAGCGTTAACCCCAAGCTCCTACAGGATGAGGAGGAGAGCGAAAAACACGACGAGGTATGTAGTAACGCTCCGAGTGAGCGAAAAAAGAGTCTCGACTTTTCTCGTGTGGAAAGGTTTCAAGCGCTTTGTAAGGGATCTCCGGAGGATGAAACGACTCCCATGCACAATCCCCCAGGAAAGCCCAATAATACTCGCTATTCGAAGGCTTTTTTCAACAAGATGGCTCACCCAGGGCAACCGGTTCCCCTCTCACTCCAAGGTTCAGAGATATGCCTTGCCTTTCTCGAATCTCCTCATGGTACTCCTGGAGGGAGCGTATGGATATCTTCCCGGTTTTCAAACGTTCGATGGCATACACAGTGGCTTCGGCTCCAGAGAGCGTGGTCACACACGGTACGTCACGAATAATAGCTTCCTTTCGGATGACACTGCTTTCCTTTTGGGCCTTTCCCCCCGATGGGGTGTTAATGATGAGGTGGATTTCCCTGTTCTTTATCATGTCGACAATGTTCGGTCTTCCTTCGCCAACCTTTTTGACCACTTCAACTGGGATGCCATTGTTGCTTAGAACCTTTGCCGTCCCTCGTGTAGCGACGATTCGGAAGCCAAGGTCGTGGAGTCTTTTGGCGAGGAATATAATGCCTCGCTTGTCCCGGTTTTTCACGCTGATGAACACTGTTCCCTCAAGTGGCAGATACGATTGAGCAGCGATTTGGGATTTTGCGTAAGCTAAACCAAAATCCCGGTCAATTCCCATAACTTCACCCGTTGAACGCATTTCGGGACCAAGAACTGGGTCAACTCCTGGGAACCGACGGAAGGGGAAAACTGACTCTTTCACAGCAAAATAAGGGATTTCTATCTCTCTTGTTAGACCAATATCTTGGAGTTTCCGCCCAGCCATCACTTGAGAGGCAAGACGAGCAAAGGGAATACCCGTAGCTTTGCTCACAAAGGGGATAGTTCGAGATGCTCTTGGGTTCACCTCAAGCACGTAAATCTCGTCATCCTTTACGGCATACTGGACATTCATAAGTCCCACAACCTTGAGCTCCTTAGCCAGGGCATAGGTGTACTTCCTAACCTCTTCGAGAATATCATCGCTTAGGGAGAAAGGAGGAATAACACAGGCGCTGTCACCGGAATGAATACCCGCTTCCTCAATGTGTTCCATAATTCCTGCTACAATCGTAAGTTCTCCATCGCTTATGGCATCCACGTCAATTTCGATAGCGTCTTCGAGAAACTCATCAATGAGTACCGGCCTTCCAGGTGAAACCTCTACAGCTTGCGAGATAAATTCCTCTAACTCGTCTTCGCTGTAAATAATTCGCATAGCTCTTCCCCCAAGAACGTATGAAGGCCGAACCATGACAGGGTAACCAATGCTTTGAGCAACTTCTTTTGCCTCCTCAAATGATGTAGCTACGCCATTTCGGGGTTGACGAAGGCCTAAGCGTTTTACGAGTTCCTTGAACCGGTCTCGATCTTCTGCAATATCGATGCTCTCTGGAGATGTTCCAAGAATGGGTACCCCTGCTCGTTCTAAGTCCTTGGCGAGATTCAGAGGAGTTTGTCCACCAAGTTGGAGGATAACGCCTTCTGGACGTTCTTTGTCAATGACGTTAAGGACATCCTCAATGTAGAGAGGTTCAAAGTAAAGCTTGTCGGACGTGTCATAGTCGGTGCTCACTGTTTCAGGATTACTGTTGATCATTATGGTCTCATACCCCAGGTCCTGAAGACCCCAAGTAGCATGCACACAGCAGTAATCGAACTCGATACCTTGGCCAATGCGATTTGGTCCCGCTCCTAAAATAATGACTTTTTTCCTCTTGCTGGGATTTGCTTCACACTCTTCCTCGTATGTGGAGTAGTAGTAGGGGGTTTCTGCCTCAAACTCTGCAGCACATGTGTCAACTTGCTTGTACACCGGTTCTATCCCCAGGGCTTTCCTTACTCGTCGGACTTCCCACTCATCAGCTTTAAGAAGACGAGCAATCTGGCGGTCAGAAAAGCCAAACTCTTTTGCTCGGCGGAGAAGCTCTCTATCAATGGAATATATGGAGGGGGTTTTTTCGAGTTCTTTCTCCATTTCCACGATTTCTTCGATCTGACGAATGAACCAAGGATCGATTTTTGAGTACTCGTAGATTTCTTGGATACTCATGCCCTCTTTGAGGGCCATCTTGATATAGAAGATCCGGTCTGGATTCGGCCGTGTCAATTTTTCGTAAAGAATTTCCTTACGCTTTGCTTTTGGAATAGCTTCCCATCCTTTAATGTCCTCAAGACCACATTTGCCTATCTCGAGGGAACGGAGTCCCTTTTGCAGCGCTTCCTTAAAGTTCCTCCCAATGGCCATCGTTTCTCCAACACTTTTCATAGAGATTCCAAGGTACGGTTCAGCTTCTGGAAATTTTTCAAAGGTGAAGCGAGGAATTTTCACGACACAGTAGTCTAACGCAGGTTCAAAGCAGGCTGGAGTTTTCTTTGTAATATCGTTTGGAATCTCATCGAGGGTGTACCCTACGGCAAGCTTGGCAGCAATTTTTGCTATAGGAAACCCCGTTGCCTTCGAAGCTAGAGCAGAGCTGCGAGAGACACGGGGGTTAATTTCGATGATAACCATGCGACCATTTTCGGGATTCACTGCAAACTGTATATTGCATCCTCCGGTGTCTACACCTATTTCTCGAATGGCTCGAATAGCGTAATCTCGCATTTTCTGGTACTCTTCGTCAGTCAAGGTTTGGGCAGGTGCGACAGTGATGCTATCCCCGGTGTGGATGCCCATAGGGTCGAGATTCTCAATGGAACAGATGATGACGACATTGTCCTTTCCATCACGCATAACTTCAAGTTCATATTCCTTCCACCCGATGACCGATTCTTCGATGAGGATTTCTCGAATCATGCTGCTGTCAAGAGCTCGTTGAGCAAGTTCTTCGAACTCCTCAATGTTGTACGCAATAGCTCCTCCAGTTCCTCCAAGGGTAAAGCTCGGTCGAATAACTAGGGGGAAACCAATCTCTCGAGCAACTTCAAGAGCCTCTTTGAGGTTATATGCTTGGCCACTTCGGGGAACGTCGATGCCAATTTTTATCATCGCCTCTTTGAAAAGCTTTCGGTCCTCTGCCTTTTCGATAGCTTCAGGAGAGGCACCAAGGACCTTTACCCCGAAGCGGTCAAGAGCTCCTCGTTTTTTGAGTTGGACCGTAAGGTTAAGTGCTGTCTGTCCTCCAAGAGTGGGCAAAAGCGCGTCGGGTCGCTCTCGCTCAATGATGCTCTCAAGGACTTCAGGCACAAGTGGTTCTATGTAAGTCCGGTCAGCCATTTCTGGATCGGTCATGATGGTTGCAGGATTACTGTTGACCAGAATCACTTCGTATCCTTCACTCTTTAAAGCTTTGCACCCTTGAGTACCTGAGTAATCGAACTCACACGCTTGACCTATGACTATGGGTCCGGAACCGATGATCAGAATCCTCTTAATGTCCGTTCGCTTAGGCACGGCATTCCTCCACCATCCTCAAGAAGCGATCAAAAAGGTATGTGGTATCGTGTGGCCCCGGGCGAGCTTCTGGATGGAACTGCACAGAGAAAAGAGGAAGCTCTCGATGAGCGATTCCCTCAAGGGTATGGTCGTTAAGGTTCATGTGGGTGATTTCCACTGCATCTGGCAAGGTGTCGATGTCAACAGCAAACCCATGATTCTGGGTAGTGATTGCCACCCATCCTGTTCGGAGGTCCTTCACCGGATGGTTGCCTCCATGGTGACCGAACTTGAGCTTAAAGGTTTTTGCCCCAAGAGCTTGAGCAATGACCTGGTGTCCGAGGCAAATCCCAAACACAGGAACTTTTCCAATCACTTTTCGAGCAAACTCCACAACGTAAGGTAACGCAGCAGGGTCACCCGGGCCATTAGAGAGAAGGATACCATCAGGCTTCTCCGAAAGTATCCTTTCCGCTTGGGTATACGCTGGATACACGACGACTCGACAGCCTCGCTTGGCGAGCTCTCTTAAAATACCGAATTTGACTCCGCAGTCAAGCACTGCTATGGTATAGGTTCCGTCTTCCTTCCATACGTATGGTGCTTTCGTGGTCACCTTCTGCACAAGGTCTTGTCCGGTCATTTCAGGAATACTTCGTGCCTTTTCCACTAAGGAATCGGGATTCAAGTCAATGCAAGACATCACAGCTCGCATTGCACCTTTTTCCCTGATGTGGCGCGTCAGTGCTCGGGTATCGATGCGTTCAAGTCCCATGATGCCATGACGTTTCAAATAGTCGTCAAGGCTTTCCTTTGCCCTCCAGTTACTGTAGAGAGAGCTCTTTTCCCGCACGATAAAGCCTTCCACTTGTGGTTTGGCTGATTCTACATCTTCTTCGTTAACACCATAATTTCCAATGAGTGGGTACGTCATGGTGACGATTTGACCCTTGTAAGAGGGATCGGTGAGGATTTCTTGGTAGCCGGTCATGCTGGTGTTAAAAACAACTTCTCCGCTTGCTTCGCCCGTGGCTCCGAAGGCGTAACCCTGAAAGATCCGTCCATCCTCTAAGGCGAGCAAGGCCTTCACAGTAACACCCTCTGCTTAATATACCACACCTGTCAAGGGGTCAGGGCATTTTTCTGGAAGACCCTTAGGGTGCGAGGCTACCCAGTGGTAGTAAAGGCTTGCAGGAAGGAAGTAGTGGAGGTAACGCCAATTCCGGAAAAGTCGCTTAGCGATACGGGGAAGGGAGTAGAATTCGCGGAAAACGAGGTTATATCCTTCTTGGAGCTCTTCAGGTGTCATCTTTGCTGGTTGGTACACCACATGGGCGAAATCGTATTTTGACCAATCGAAAGAGAAAATACGACCTTGGGCTTTAAATTTCTCAAAGACTTCCGTTCCAGGGAGAGGTGTGAGGATGGAAAACTGGGCAAAGTCAATTTTCGTATCTTCAATGAACCGAAGGGTACGGTAGAAGACGCTCGTATCATCTTCATCGAACCCAAAAACAAAAGAACCTATGACCATGATGCCATGCTTGTGGAAACGTTCAACGAGTTTACGGTACTGGTCGACTTTGTGGAAAGATTTGTGCATGTCTTTTAGATTTTCCTCATTCACTGACTCGAACCCAACGAAGAGGGCAATGCACCCACTTTGAGCGGCAAGTCGCAAAAGTTTTTCATCCTCCGCCATGCGAAGCGTACCTTGACTTACCCACTTTTTCCGAAGGGGAATCAATGCCTGAAAGAGTTCTCTGGAATAGGCTGGGTTTCCCACGATGTTATCATCAAGAAAACCAATCATCCGAACGGGATACTGAGCTATTTCCTCGACAACTTCCTCAACCGGACGGTGGCGATATCTTCTTCCCATAAAGGTAGAGACAGAGCAAAATCCACATGCATGGGGACAGCCTCTTGTCGTTTGGAAGACATGTTTTAGGAGGTATCTTCCTCGGAGAAGGTCAAGTCTTGAATGGGGAAGTCCAGAGAGAGAGGGAAAGGTATCTCCACGGTAAAATGGTTGCAAGTTTCCCTTTTCGCAGTCTTCAAGGAGTTTCTCCCAAACATTTTCTGCCTCTCCGATGACAACGCTATCAGCATGCTTTTTCGCTTCTTCAGGGAGTGCTGTAGGATGAATACCCCCGAGAACCACTTTGACACCGCGTTCTCTAAATGCATCGGCAATCTGATAAGCACGGATTGCGGTTGCGCTCATGACAGTAATTCCTACAAGGTCATAGGTGTCATCGAAGTTTACGTCTTCGATACGTTCATCAATGATCCGAACCTCATGGCGTGTTGGGGTAAGAGCAGCGATAAGAGGAAGGCTCGCTTGGGGGAAGGGAACGTACCACGCTTTCTTTCGGCGTGGCGCGTTTGGATCCGGAGCAACAAGGAGAATTCTCAAGGGTAACCCTCTTTCTTTACAGTCTCGAGTCATTATACACCACCTTTTGTGTTACAATGAAGTCATGACAAAAAGTTTGTGGATTGTTTGCACGGTATTCCTTATAGCGACTCCTCTTCTTTGTGGCGCTCAAGAGATTCTTGGTGGAAGGATCGTAGGAGTTATCTCCCCTGTTATGGAAGAATTTGTGACCCGAGTGCTTGAGAGGGCAGAAAGCGGGAAAGTACAAGGAGTGCTCTTTCTCCTTGATACTCCTGGCGGTCTTATGGAATCCGCGAGGAACATTGTACAAAGGATACTCCGGTCTTCGGTACCAGTCATTGTGTACGTCTATCCTCAGGGTGCCCGAGCGGCCTCAGCAGGGAGTTTTCTTGTGCTTGCTGCGCATTATGCATTCATGAGTCCAAACACCACTATAGGTGCAGCGCATCCTGTCACTGTTGAGGGGCAAACGGTGAGCGAAAAGGTTGTTAACGATATTGCCTCTTTGGCTCGGTCTCTTGCTACAAGTAGGAACCGCAATCCTGAAGTTGTGGAGAAGATGGTTCGTGAAAGTCTCTCTCTCACCGAGAAGGAGGCACTGGAGCACGGTGTTGTTGAAGGGATTTGTGCTTCTCCTGAGGAAGTGCTTGCAAGACTTGGTATATCTCACGCTTCTATTGCGTGGGTGGAAATGTCGGGAAAGGAGAAGTTCTTGCAGCTTCTCGTCAATCCTAGTCTGGCGTATATTTTCCTTGTCCTTGGTGTGCTTGGGTTGATCTTTGAGTTTTCCAACCCTGGAGCGGTTGTTCCAGGTGTTTTCGGAAGCATACTCCTTCTCCTCTCCCTGTACGCCTTTTCCCTTCTCCCTACAAATTGGAGTGGCTTCGCTCTTCTCCTCCTGGGATTCCTCTTCCTTGTTCTAGATCTCCTTGTTACCCCAGGTATCGGGGTACTTACCGCTGGTGGTGCGGTTGCTCTCCTCCTTGGTTCGATTATGGTCTTTCCATCCCGAGGGGCGATTCGGATTTCTTTCGGGCTTATCGCCACTGTTGTGGGAAGTGTTGTGGCCTTTTTTGCCTTCGCTCTGGCTATGGCTTTTCAGGCTCATAGGAGGAAAACCACAACTGGCCTCGGATCCATGGTGGGGAAGATAGGTGTCGCTCGTGAGGATCTCTCCCCCGAGGGATTTGTGATGGTGGATGGTGAACTGTGGTGGGCTCGAACGCAGAAACCGATTCGTAGAGGGGAAGAGGTGGTTGTCCTTAGGAAAGAGGGAACAACGCTAATTGTGGATAAGAGGGAGGGATGAATTGTGGCTATTGTAGGAACTTTAGTTGTCATCGCGCTCATTTTCTTTCTTGCCTCTATCCGAGTGGTTCGGGAGTACGAGCGAGGAGTGATTTTTCGGTTAGGACGGCTCGTAGGAGCGAAAGGACCGGGTCTTTTCTTCATCATTCCCTTCATCGACCAGCTTGTGAAAGTTGACCTTCGAGTGGTTACGATGGATGTACCGAAACAAGAGCTCATCACTCGGGATAACGTACCTGTCACAGTGGATGCCGTGGTGTACTTTCGAGTTATGAATCCAGAAGATGCGGTGACTAAGGTTGAAAATTATATTACCGCGACATCTCTCATTTCCCAGACGACGTTGCGCAGTGTTGTCGGACAGTCTGAACTTGATGAACTCCTTATTCACCGGGATAAGATCAATGAGTCTCTTCAGCGAATTATTGACGAGAAAACCGATCCCTGGGGAATTAAGGTTTCTGCGGTAGAGATTAAAGAAGTAACACTTCCTGAGGAGCTTAAGAGGGCAATGGCCCGACAAGCTGAGACAGAAAGAGAACGGCGGGCTAAGATTATCAACGCCGAAGGCGAGTTCCAAGCAGCGGAAAAACTCTCTCAAGCAGCTCGCATCATTGCTGAGAACCCTATCGCGCTCCAGCTTCGCTATCTGCAAACTTTGAGCGACATTGCTGCTGAGAATGCCACGACCATCGTTTTTCCTCTTCCAATTGAACTTTTCGAGTTCCTCAAAAAGAGGGAGTAGCGTCTTTTCGTCTCCAGCCGGTCTGGATTTCGCCGAAATACACCTTGTGGTAGTCATCGTTTCCGTAGTAAGTCTCTCGAATAGATGCCGTAAGTGCCTCAGGGTTAATCCAACTTTTGGCCACCACTGCGCACTGGAGACTGGCTATGCACTCGCTGATCGATGGAACAGGGAAGGCTTCAAAGTATACAGGAGTCAGCGCGCAAAAGGCGATTTTGTCCACGTCACGCCCAGAGTACTTCCCACAGTCTGTTATAACTTGAGCAAGGTTTGGAGGGGGGACGTTTACAGTGAAGAAGGGGTTCTCCTCAAGGAGGGTATAAGTGAAGCGGGAAGGGCGCACAAACACTGCGGCTATTGGTTTCCCCCATACGATACCAAACAGTGCCCATCCGATAGTCATGACGTTGACCTTCTCAGTGTCCCGTTTTTGGGTAACAAGAAGAAGCCCTCCTACGTTACTCAACGCGTGTAACGCTTGAAGGGCAATTTCCTGCCAAGGTGCTTTCTCAAAGTCCATATAGGATTCACCCCCTGTAGGTAATGTTATGCGAGTTTTGCGTTTATTTGATCCTTGGAGGAACAGACTTTGTACCTGCCCCCCTAAATACACCTTGAACCCGTATACCGGTTGCTCTCACCGTTGCCTTTACTGTTATACTTCCTCCTTCATTCCCCGGGCTTTTGAGGTACGGGAGAAACCTCCTTTCCTTCGTGCTCTTGCCAAAGATTTGGAAGAGTGTACCACAAAGCTCTACCTTTCACTCTCCAATTCCTCAGATCCTTATCCTCCGGTGGAGGAAAAACGGCAACTGACTCGAAACGTTCTTGAGCTCTGCCGTGCCACAGAAATGCCCGTTCTTATCCTCACAAAATCCTTTCTTGTCCTTCGGGATGTTGACCTCCTTTCTGAGATGAAAGCTGTGGTGAGCATAACAATTACCACTCTTGATGAGACCAAGGCCCGAATTCTTGAGCCTGGTGCACCCTCACCACAGGAACGCATTCGTGTCTGCGCTCTCCTTGCCCAAAAGGGCGTTCCTGTTGTGCTTCGCGTGGATCCCATTATTCCGGGAATTAATGACTCCCCTGAAGAATGGCTAAGGCTTCTTGAGGCTGTCTCACCTTATGTGAAGCAGGTTGTTGCTTCTACCTTAAAACTCCGGTGGGATACAGCGAAGCGCCTTTCTGCTGCTTTTCCAGAGATTCGAGAGTTTCTACCTTTCTACTCCGAGAGAAAAGGAAACAGCCTCTATCTCGAGAAAAAAATCCGCTCTTCTCTCCTCTCCCTCCTGCGAGAGGTTGTCCATTCCTTTGGATTTCCGTTCTCTACGTGCCGTGAAGGTTTTCCAGAGCTCAATGACACTATCTGTGATGGGAGCGGGTTTCTTAGTCGATAAGATGCTCGATGCTTAGCGAGGCAAGATCTTCTTTGGTATAGAAATTCTCAAAGCTTTCTTCCATCGTCCCCACAATGGCTACGGTGAGTTCTTTCATAAGGTCCACATCTTTAGGTTTCTCAAGGAGTTGTCCGTTAGGGTCCCTTATCACCCGGACTACCGGGCGAATAGGGAGGCCCTCATTCAAACGAATCACTAC
>JANXBI010000051.1 GCA_025060675.1 Candidatus Caldatribacterium sp. | reverse complement strand
CGGCTTCATCACTGTTCGAGGCCGGATTCCCTCTTTCGTTACTACCCTTGGAACGATGATGCTGTGGCGAGGCCTTGCTCTTCTTCTCTCTGGAGGGGAACAAAAAGGGTGCGATGTTTCTACTGTCCCTTCCCGATACTTTTTACCCTTCTTCACAGGGCGAATTGGAGGTGTTCTCCCGGCTCAAGCTTTTTTCTTCATCGTCTTTGCCGTCATCCTCGGTATCCTTCTCCACTACCACCGTTTCGGAAACTGGATCTACGCCACAGGAGACAACCGGGATGCAGCCAGAGCTATGGGAATTAACACCGATCTTGTGAAGACTATCTGTTTCATGATTGTGGGGGCGTTATGCGGGTTTGTGGCCTGCGCCCAGATCGCCCGTACTGCTTGCTTTACCTCCCGAGCTGGAGAAGGATGGGAGCTGAAAGCTGTTGTCGCAAGCGTTGTGGGAGGAACATCTTTGCGAGGCGGCATCGGAAGCATGATGGGAATCTTCATTGGCGCTCTTACCATTTCGGTCATTGAGAATGGCCTTGTGGTCATGCGAATTCCGTACTTCTGGACCTACGTGGTTTTTGGTCTCGTTATCCTCTTCTCAGTGCTTTCAAGTATGTACATTGAGAAGAAACAACGAGAAGCCCATCGGTAAATGACGCGCCAGAGAGCTATAGTGTACCTTCTAGTTGCGGCTGTGCTTTGGAGCCTTGGGGGACTCCTCATTAAGCTTGTCTCCTGGAACCCCATAGCCATCGCAGGAACGCGTAGTGCTATCGCCTGTGGATTTCTCCTCTGCTTTTTCCGACCAAGATTCCGCCCATCCTCCCTTGAGATTCTTGGAGGTGTTGCGTACGCAGCAACGGTAATCCTCTTTGTTGTGGCCAACAAACTCACCACCGCCTCCAACGCCATCCTTCTCCAGTACGGCGCCCCAGCATACGTGGCACTTTTGAGTCGGTGGTTCCTGGGAGAAGCTCCCTCACCCCTTGACTGGACCTCAGTAGGTATGGTTCTTGGGGGAATGGTTCTCTTTTTCTTTGACCGCCTAAGTCCGGGAAACATGTTAGGAAACCTTATAGCCATCGGAAGTGGCATCGCCTTTGCCTTCCTCATTGTAATCCTCAGAATGCAAAAAGACGCGGAACCCCTGCAATCTGTTTTTGTTGGGAATCTCTTTGCTGCTTTTATAGGTCTTCCCTTCCTTTTCGGTCGCCTTCCTGACTATCAGGGATGGATTGGACTTATGCTTCTTGGAACGCTGCAAATTGGCCTCTCCTATCTCCTTTATGCCCAGGCTATACGAAAAGTACGGGCCCTTGAAGCGAGCCTCATTCCCATGATTGAACCGATACTCAATCCTCTCTGGGTTTTCCTCGCCCTTCATGAATCTCCTGGACGTTTTGCCTTTCTTGGGGGAGGAATCATTCTCCTTGCGGTCTTTCTCCGATATCTAAGGGGAAGCCAGTAGCTACTCCTCAAGAAAGGAAATTCGATTCCCCTCGACGATGTTTCCTAATCCCCAAAGAATATTTCTGTCCCGGTGCCAAACCACACCTACAGGACTTTTGGAAATCCGGTTTCCCCCGAAGATCCCCTCTACTCCCCGAAGGAGACATAATCCACCAAAGGTGTTCTCAGCAATCTCGTTCTCCTCAAAGAGACAGAGCCCTCCACATGTCACCCCCCATGCATTGCGGAAAAATCGAGAACGGCGCACTACAAGCGTCGACCCTTGTTTGGCAACGATTCCTTCCCCCCGGTTGTTGAAGAAGACCGATTCTTCTACTACAACCGTGGTTCCCTCCTCTGCAAAGATACCTGCTGCCTCATTCTCAAGGAACACACAGCGGCGAAACACCAAGGAAGCCCCCCGAGCTGCCACAACACCGTTGCCCATCCAGCTCAACTTCTCCCTAACTCCTCCCCGGAAGATACAACCTTCAAAGACGACACGGCTTTCCAAGACTACAACCACATTGCCGCTTGCCTTCCCCTGCAAGGAGAAGACTCCACCTTGCACGAGACCCTCCCCTTTCCCCTCGATACGGAGCACCTCGCCCTGACGGAAGATGAAAGCCCCATCCACGCCTACAAGGTGGAATGGCGGTATAAGACTGAGCCGTTCTCTAAGGAAATAATCCCCAGGACCAAGGAGCACCAGGCCATGCTGAGGAAAAAGGGGATTCTCAGGGAACACAAGCTGAAAGTTCTCAAAGGAAGGACGTACTTCGTCAACTTCAAGAACAAGCTCAAGGAACTTTTCCCGCTTTCCCCAGAGGAAGGTCATTGTTCCTAAGAGTATACGCTCCTGCACATCCCCTTGGAGGTGGAAAGAAAAGGGATGGAAAGGGTCAGGAACGAGAAAAGAGGGGTAGGAGAGGATGCGCACCTTTTTGGGTATCACAAAGGTGAGGTTTTTTTCACCTGGGGGAAGGGTAACTCGCTTTGCCTTCTCTTGGAAATGAACCACGACTTCCATCGTCATCAACCTCAAGAAGGAAACCATTGATTTCAAGGAGGAGACGAGAACACAACACGACTTGCTCTCCTCTCTCCTTTTTACACCACTCTCCAGAGGGGAAGAGTACACGGAACTCCTGCATACCCCAGAAAACATAACACCCTTTTTTATCCTCCCACCGGACTTCCCCGAGTACCCCTTGTGCATCCCGTTTCCCAGAAAGCATTTTCTCCACAAGGAGGAACTTGTGACCAAGAACAAGCCTATGCTTTGCAGCGTTATACACCTCTTCACTTTTGGGCTCGAAAACCCGCATGACAAGAGGATGCGGCCAGTGTATCAGAGAGCCACAGAAAGGACATCTCCTGAGGGGGAGAGGAAGCCAGTACGGATACGGAAAGTACTGTTCACACCGAGCACAACGCCAGAGTTCGAAGAAGGCAAAAAACAGAGCTCGTTCCCATTCTCGCGCCAGAGGCCGTCGTTCAGGAGCGAAAAGACCATCGACAAAGCTCCGCTCCACAAGTTCTTGCAATGCAGGAGAGAGCATTCGGTAACTCAGAACCCCTCGCTGGAAGAGCGGTATGCCCAGTCGCTCCGGCCGATGACGAAAGTCAAAAGGGTGCTCGCTGAAGAGAGCCATCTTCCCCCACCCAAGGCGTTCATCCTCCTCAGGGTCCTCAGCATAGCACACAAGAGGTTGCAGAGGGTTCCGGAAAAGAAGGGTATGGAAAATGAGTACTGCAAGGCTATGTCGATCGGTTTGCTGATTAGGTACCGCATTGCTAAAGACGACCTCGGGAGCCATAAAGGGCATCATTCCCGCTACCTGGGGAGGGAGAAATCCAGGTACCACAAGGCCATCAAGATCAATAAGCACTGCAAGACCCTTCGTAATATCCACCAGGAAATTGCTGAAATGGAGATCTGCATGGGCACACCCTTTCCCATGAAGAGCAGCAACAGTACGAGCGATACTGTGAGCAACCTGGAGATAGTTGAGCCAGTTAGCCCCTTCTTCCACTGCCCTTTTAAACTCTCTGGGACTGAAAATGTAATCGACGAGTTCCCGAAAAGGAGGTCGGGGAATACGCTTTGTAACAACCCCAACGCGTCTCCAGCCGTCGAGTTCCTGCACGAGTGCCACAGGCCAACAGAGGAAATTCGCTTCTTCCCCAAGATTCCTTCCCAAAGCAAGAACCCGCCGTAGCAACGCTTCTTTCTCCTGAGGGAGAGCCTGATCATGGTATACCTTCACTACGAACTTCCCGCAACGACTGAAGTAAACCTCTCCTTCGCCACCGACAAAAACCGGACCTTCTACTTCAAGTCGCTTCGGGACAAAGGGAAAAGGAGAAATCGTCGTTACCCGCATCGGTACACCACCGCAAGCGTCCGGTCGTCAAAACTCCCAGGAAGCGTATATGTACCAAGCCAGGCAACAAGGCGACGTGCCGCACACTCAGGGTTTCCCGAGGAACGAATTTCTCGAAGAAGGTCCTGAACGAAACGATCAGTGATATCCTCTGGGGGACCATAAAGGCAGTCATCCGCCAAGCCATCGGTCATGAGGAGAAGCGCCTCGAGTCGATCTTTCCGGAAATCGAACGACCCTACTCGACAATGCTCCTGCCAGTCAGGTTGGGTCAGCACTCCAGTCTCTCCAGGATCGCAATTTTCCTGCACACTCAAAAGGAGGCTCTTTCCCCCTTTCCGGACCCCAAGAATTGCCCCATCCCCGATGTGAAGGAAGAACCCCTTCCCTTCTACCACGTGAAGAAGGCAAAAAAGAAGCGTTGTGGCAAAGTCGCTCTCTGGTCGAGCTTCCCTTTGGGCAAGGTGTTGCAAGAAAGCATGAGTGTAGGTTCCCCCTTCACGGAGGTATTCCAAGACGACATCCCAGGGGGGGAGTTCCTCGCCCTGCTCCCCCCGTTCTTCGAACCAGCTCAAAACTCCGACTTCATTCCATTCTGAGGAAGCGGCCTGAAAAGGAAGTTCCCCAGAGGGCACACGCACCCGCAAGCGAGAACGACGTCTTCGAGATGCCACAAAGGGGAGTTTTGCAAGGACATAATCAGTAAAGACACTCACTGCGAAAGTAGCACCCCATACACCCTTCGGGGCACTCCCGACCCCGTCGGCCATGGCGACCGCAAGCCAATCACCCTTTGAACGCACAAGGAGACTGTCCTCCCGACTTTTGCACATCTTCCGATGGAGCCGTCCAATAACGCTACCCCCCACAAAAGCCAGTTCTCCAAGACGTCCAAAAACAGCAAGCCAGTCAGGATGGGTATTAAAGGAGGAAAGCACACGGTCACCAGCGATGAATCCCTGAGGAATTCTTCCCACCCCCTTATGGGATGTACTGAAGCACGTCAGGAGGTATTGGTATTGGCATCGGTGTCGCTTCTCCCTGACTCTTGGGCCGACTTAAGGTCTTACTCACCGAACGAACGGTTTGTGAAACCCATCGGAAAAATGCTGCAAAAGACGCCGCGTCAGAGTCCATCTTGAAGCTTGGACCGATGGCAATTTCCCGAAGCGTTGCCTCATCAATATCTGGTCCACATCCAACGGTGATAACATTGAGGACTTTCCGTTCTTGACGCGCAAGAAGCTCTTCCCGAGGCGTACGCCAATCATCGGTGGGTTTTCCGTCGGTAAGGATGAACACAAGGGGTTTCCAATCCCCCTTTTCCCCTCCAGGAACAGCTTTCTTGACATCCCGATCGAGGGATTCGATGAGGAGCCGAAGCGCCTGTCCAAGAGGCGTATATCCTCCTGCCTCAAGGGGGGGAAGAGAAAGTTGATCGATGGGGACAAGACCCTTCGTAAGGTTTTCCACGTCCCTACCAAAAGTGATGACTGAAACCCACACCGTCTCTCGCGCAAAGGTGTCACTTTCAACCTCGCGCTTGAAAAGCGCCACTCCTTCCTGAAGAGCATGAATAGGAGCCCCTGCCATACTACCCGAAGTATCAAGGAGGAGATACACAGGCAGACGACGCAAACCTTGGCTTAAGGCCACATCCATAGGAATCCGCTCATCCATAATCTTCAACCTCCAGCACAAAAGTACAGATGAAGAACTATGCCATTGCCAACGTAAAGAACATGGGTTACAATAGGCAAAAACCCAAGGGAGGTGGCCCGATGCACGAGAGAACCCGAGAAATCGCTTTTGTAGGAATTCTCATCGCTATGGGTGTTGTACTCACTCGCTTTGCCAGCCTCAGGATAAGTATTGGTGGTGTTGAGGGAATCCGCATCGGCTTTGGTACGTTTCCCACTATTCTTAGTGGTCTTCTCTTCGGACCACTGCTTGGTGCCCTCACCGGGGCTTTCGCTGACATCATTGGTTTTGCCTTAAGCCCCATGGGACCGTACTTCCCCCACTTCACTCTTACCGCAGCACTTTATGGAGTCCTCCCTGGAATACTCATCCATCTCCCCTTACGCTCGAAAATCTGTCGGATACTCCTTGCCGTAGCTATACCTCAGGTAAGCGTAGGGTGCCTCCTTACCCCTTACTTCCTCCATACGCTCTTTGGTATGCCCTGGAAAGTACTTCTTATTCCTCGCCTCATCAGCACCCCTATCATTGTCCTCTCCTATGTCCTTCTGCTCTCCGCCTTGGCGCGAGTTCCTCGTTTTGCCTTTGCTCTTTTTCGAGAACGGTGAATGATACGTCGTTTCGGGGAGTTTACGTACTCCTACAGAACTCCCCGAAACGACGAGCAGCAACCTCAAGATCCTCCTTCCCCGAGAAAATGCTCGAGGTCCCAGCAACGAAAATGTTAGCCCCCGCTTTTTTCAGGAGAGGAACCGTTTCCTCGCTGATTCCCCCATCTACGGCAATATCTACCTCCACTCCAAGCTCTTGGGCGATGTCTCGAACCGTACGAATCTTTGCCACCACTTCAGGGATGAACTTCTGTCCCACAAAACCAGGATCCACTGTCATACAGAGCACAAGGTCAACGTAGGGGAGAAGGTAGCGGAGAAAACCGGGATCGGTCGCCGGATTCAGAGCAATACCAACTCTTTTTCCAAGCCGCTTCACCGCCAAAGCAAGGTGGTGAAGCCTCGCGTTCCCTTCAGCATGAAAAGTGATCCAATCCGCTCCGAGTTGGGCAAAGAGGGCAAAGTGCGGCTCCGGATTCACTACCATAAGATGCACATCGAAGGGAAGGCGGGTTACAGGACGGAGCTTCTTGAGAAGGTTCGTGCCAAGGGCAAAGTTCGGTACGAAAATTCCATCCATAATGTCGATATGGAGCATATCTACTCCACCACGTTCAAGCTTCCGTACATCCTCAAGGAGCGCAAGGAAATTTGCGCAATCCAAAGAAGCGGAAATCTTTACATCTTTCACGGGATGAGCACCACCTTTACATAGAAAACCCTCCGTTCCCTCATGCCAGCAAGGAAAGCAGGAGCTTCTTCGAGGTGAACCCGGTGAGAAATGAGGGGGGCAAAGGAGACACTTCCAGAACCGGCAAGATCTAAGACCTTTTTCCAATCCGAATCGAGGAAGGCAAAGCTCGAGTTCCAGCTACCGAAAACAACAAGCTCCTTCCGGAGGATGCGACTGAAATCCTCAGAGGAAAGGACAACATCACCCTCTTGGTTACCTAAAAGGATGACCCTGCCTTTTTTTCGAACGAGTTTTAGAGCGTCCAGGAAAGCCCGAGGATTCCCAGAAGCCTCAACCACAAGATCTATCCCCTCTGGCTCCGCAGGAAAAAAGGAAGGATAGAGCGTTACATCAAATCCCACGTCTCGGGCAAGGGAGAACTTCCGTTCATCCGTATCGTACCCAATGAGCTTTCGAACCCCAGATAACCTAAGCCACATCCCAACAAGCAAACCCACAGGACCAAGACCAAAGACTGCCGCGCTCTCTCCCAAAACCCTTCCAACCTGCCGGACAGCGTGGAGCGCCACCGCCGCCGGTTCCGTAAGCGCTCCTTCCTCAAAAGAAAGATTCTGAGGAAGGGGAAGGAGATTAGCTGTTGGAGCTACAACATACTCAGCAAAGGCTCCATTTTGGCGAGAGCCGAGATATCCGTAATTCTCGCAAAGCTCATACTGTCCAAGTTCACAGTACGAACACCTTCGACAGGGAAGAAGGGGGTACACCACAACCCTCTTTCCGATCCACTCCCTGTCTTCAAGACTTCCTGTTGTCACGACTTCTCCGGCGAATTCATGTCCAGGGATAAGGGGGTAAAAGTACGCAATGTCACCAAAGATTCGAGGAAGGTCTGAGCCACAAACTCCACAAGCTCGGACCCGGATTAGTGCTTCGCCTTTTTTAGGCTCCGGAATCGGTACCTCCGCAAGACGCAAACGACCTTTCCCCTCAAGGACGATAGCCCGCATCGTCCCTGTCATGGGTTGATCACAACCTTCAACCCTTCGTGGGATTCAGCCACCTGGAAGGCCTCGCCAATCCTCTCGAGGGGGAAGCGGTGAGTAATGTACCAGGAAGGATGGACCATACCCTTGGCCATAACCTGTAGAGCTTTTTTGTGGTGGCGAGGAAGGCTTCCATGAGTCCCCAGAATTGTACATTCCCGATAATGGATGAGGTTACTTGGAAGAGATATGTTTCGAGCGTCTCTAGGAAGGCCCCCAAAGAAGTTAATGCGCGCCCGGTGGCGGGCAAGTCGCAACGCCATCTCTTGCGCTTCGGGGGAAGCACAAGTGACCATAACGACATCCGCGCCTTCTCCTTCCGTAACCTCAAAAATCTTTGCCTCGAGATCCGGATCACTGGTAAGGAAATAATGATCCGCCCCAAAGCGCTTAGCTATCTCCAGACGATGCGCAGAACGTTGCACAACGATGATGTTCGTAGCTCCCATGAAACGCCCCATCTCGATCATCATACACCCAATAGGACCAGCGCCAATAATGAGAAGCGTGTCGCCCACCCCAAGCGCACTCATTTCAAGACCGTTAATGACACAAGCCAAGGGCTCGGCAAGCGAAGCTTCGTCGTAGGAGAGATTGTCTGGTATGCGATGCACAGCTCCCTGGACAACCGTTAAGGCGTTGAGGAGGATGTACTCAGCAAATCCTCCTGGAAATTGGTACCCAATGGCATAATTAATGGCACAATTCGTCCCCATTCCATTTTGACACCAAAAGCAGGCCCCACAGGGGACATCGGCACCGATGGCTACTCGGTCCCCAATCCGAAACTTGGTCACCCCAGGACCTACCGCTACCACATCTCCAGCAATCTCATGGCCAATGATTTGAGGAAACCGGACACGGGGATTACCAAAGTGGAAAATGCGAATATCCGAACCACACACTGAACATGCGCGAACGCGAACAAGAACTTCTCCCTCTTTTGGAGAAGGATCAGGAACCTCTCGAACCACAAGGCGGTGGTAATCTTCAAGTACTGCAGCACGCATCTTCTGTCCCTTCTTTAGGCACTTTCAATTTTCCCCTCAACCTTCGTACCGTGGCTTAAGACATCGGAAACCGGACACCGTTTCTTGACTTCCTCAAGGAGAGCCGCAAGGTCATCTGAGGAAAGTCTTCCGCTTACTTTCACCACAAAACGCAAGGCCAAAAACCCAGGGCGAACAAGGTCATATTGTCCCATGAAACCACGGGGATCAAGATCTCCCTCAGCCTCGACAGCAATCTTTTCTACTGGGAGATTCCTCTCTCGGGCAACAATGATAGTCACAATGCCCAAACACCCAACAAAAGCAGCAAGAAGCCCCTCCACAGGATTCGGTGCAGAGTCCTTACCACCAAGAGAGGGCGGTTCGTCAAAACTCAAGGAAAACTGTCGCACTTTTGTTTCAATCCGCAGACCTCCGACCCACTCTCCCGATGCACGAAAGGTTAGAACGCTCATCTCTATGGCCTCCTTTTCTATGATCGAGGCATGCAGAGAATTTCCCGCACCTTAAGGTCGAAAAAGGAATTCTGATGACAAGGGCGAAGGAGGACAGCAGTGTCTACACCCTTAGCCTTGCCTCCAAGGGCAATAACGTCCTCCGTAGTGGGGATGACTCCCGCATCAGCGGCCATGATGGCTACCTCAACCGCTACCTTGAAGCCTTCTGAAATTCGGCGAAAGCTTTCAGCGATGATTTCGGGAATACTCAACCCCCCAAAACGCTGTCGGAACGATCGAGAAATACCACTCAACGCATGCAACCCTTGCACAACTGTCATGCCCATGGCTTCAAGAAGCGCTCGACGCTCGGGAGGGAGAGCAATAACATCTCCTCCCGAAAATCCCGCGTGGTACGTACATACTACAATCTTTCCTTGGTATCCTTCCCGCCGCGCTTCCTCTCCAAGACGCAGCGCCGTCTCACCAGAACTTGAAGCCACCACGATATACCTGATATCTCCCTCTTTTGCTCTACGGAGTGCACAGGCAAGAGCTATATCGGTATTTTGCGGCCCAGCGGCATCAAAGTACACGATGGTCCGTTCCTCCACCTTTTCACCCCCTCACTGGTGGAGCTCGAGCATTTCTCCGGTCTCCACGTAGTAAATACGCTCAGTGATGTTCGTAATATGGTCACCAATACGCTCAAGATAGCGGGCAATCATAAGCACCCAGATAGCCTGACGCGCAACCCGAGGATCGGCTTCAATGCTTTGCACCACATCCTCATGAATTGCCCGGTACAGCGCGTCAACTTGCGCATCGGCATCGATAACTCTTTGGACAATCCCAAGATCCCGGCGAAGGAAAGCAGTGATAGTCTCTTCGAGCATGTGGATGACAATTTCCGCCATCTTTGGAACCTCAACGAAGGGTCGAAAGATAGGATTCTCAGCAAGACGAATGCTGAATTTTGCGATATCAATGGAATAGTCACCAATTCGCTCTACATCGGTGATGATTTTCAGAATCGCTGCAATAGTTCGGAGATCCTTAGCCACTGGCTGCTGTAAGGCAATCATCCGAAGGCATTTTTCCTCAATCTTAAAGTTGTAATCGTCCACAACATCGTCTAAGGCAATAACTTCGCGAGCCTTCTCCACGTTCTGCTCCTTTAAGGATTCTACCGCCATCTCGAGCATCTTCTCAGCCGCATGGGTCATATTCACCAGGTCTTCTTGGAGCTCAGTCAGCTGCCGGACAAAGTGTTCTCGCAAAACCTCCATATCCTGCCTCCTGAGGAATTTGCCAATATTAAATCAAATATCAAGGAGTTTTGCTACCTTTCGCTCAAGATCACAAAAAGCCACTGTGGGCCTGCCACTCAAAAGGCCGCAAACCTCTCCAGGATTCACGAGAATGGTTCTCCCCTCCTCTTTGATAATAGCTTCGTGGGTATGTCCATACACCACAAGGTCATAGTGACCACTGGCCAGGGCAAGCTTTGCCGGCTGATAGAAGTGGGAAACGAAGATTCGATACCCTTTCTCCTCAAGCTCAAGAAACGGAGCCTTAATTCGTCCCTCAGATTTCTGGAAAATACCAAGAATTTCTCCATCGTTGTTCCCAAGAACCCCCCACCAAGGAACAGTAAGTTCCGCCAAAACGGCTACTGAAAAAGGAGCCACGTAATCCCCCGCATGAAGAATAAGCTCTGCACCCTCCTTTTGGAGAACATCGAGAGCCTTCCGAAGAAGTGGCAGATGGTCGTGACTATCTGAGAGCACACCGACTTTCATGGTATCCCACCCCTCTCAAAACTTCTCCCAATGGAGTACCTCTCGAAGTTCTCGCTTGAAGATATGACCCTGTGGCACATGAGCTGGATACCCCAGGGCCACAAGGCTCACAAGACGATACCCTTCCGGGACCCTAAGGAGGCGGCGAACATCTTCAGCGTAGGGTTTTTTATCTCCGGCAACCCAACACGACCCAAGACCAAGAGCCCAAGCGGCAAGGAGAATGTTCTCTGTCGCTGCACACCCATCCTCCAAGTAGTACTTCGTATCCTTACAGAACACAGCCACAAGAACTGGAGCCTCACGGATAAACTTTCCATAATCAGTGAGCCGAGCTATCTCTTCTCGCATCTTGGCATCCGTTACCACTACGAATTCCCAAGGTTGGAGATTATTCGCCGAAGGAGCGAGCCGAGCACAGTCGATAATCGCCTCAATTTTCTCCCGCTCCACAGGCTGTGCAGCAAAGCGACGAACAGAACGGCGGGTTCTCAATGCTTCCAGAACATCCATCGTTTTCCCTCCCCTCCGCTGAGCAGTCGCAACTGCTCATACACCTTTTCTTTTTCTGAAACCCCGATTTTCATCCGTTCCACCACTTGAGCGAGGAAATCGATGGTGGCGTCATACGTTTCCCGGTCAATTGGGAAAGGTGTGCCGTCCTTTCCCCCATGGGCGAAAGAAAAGCTCACTGGATCCGTATAGCTTGGGGGCGTCCCAAGGACAATTTCTGCCGCTAAGGCAAGAGCCCGTAGCGTTTTCTGTCCTACTCCTTGTGCTCCAAGGACCTCAAGAAAGGAAGATGGTTTCTGTTCACATACCGCTGCAAGGGTTCGCTCAATCCGGGAAAGGTCAAAGTCCTCCCTCCTTATCTCATGACGCTTCGGAAGGACGAGATGACGCAGGGTATCGCGCACATACCGTCGTACCACAGGAAATCCTTCCCTAATCATGGTGACAATTCCCTCTTGACAAGATTTACTCTCGCGAGCCACAAGGTTAAGCACCCACGCTTCCTGAACACCACAAATCCCACTGTGAGGCTCACAGACGAAATCTTTCACCCGCTCGCCTAACCAGTGGTACCGTCGGGCAAGACGGTTCACAGGGTTCATCCCCTGTTGGACTACTGACCACTTCCCAGAAGCAGTGAAGAAGAAAACATGGTGGTAAAGGGTATACCCATCTTGAAGAGCAGTATTGTCCACTTTTGCACTGAGCCGACTGTACTTGATGAGCACCTCTCCAAAAGGCAACGCGTCACGTTCGCTATAGCGGAGGATTTCTTCAGGAGTATTCCGTGACGCTCCCCCCTTCCCCCCACATATGTACAACCCCAAGTCTCTTTCTTTCCCTCGGAGTGCTTCTTTTAAGGCTCCACAGAGTGTTGTAGTGAGACCACTCGAGTGCCAATCAAACCCTAGCAAACACCCAAGAGATTGAAAGAAAACCGGATCGGCAATGCGGCGAAGGAATTCTTCAGGACCAAAAAGGGCAACCGTAGCCTCAACAAGGTATCTGCCAAGTCTCTTCATCCGTTCAAAAAGCCATGGGGGGCAGTGCCCCCCATGGAGAGGCAAATCCGCAAAACCACTTCGCCTCATAGCTTGTACCCAATTCTCCGCAGAAATGCCTTCCGATCAGCAATATCTTGCTCCGTTTCGACACCCTTGGTCTTCAATCCATCCACCACTCCAAGCACCCCTCGCCCTTGTTCTGTCTCGACAAGGACGACCTCAATTGGGTTGGCACTCGCACAGAAGATGCGGCACACCTCTGGAACCATTTTTACCGCGTTGAGGACATTGATTGGATACCCATCCTTCAGGAAAATAACAAACACGTGTCCCGCAGAAAGAAGGAGGGCATTTCTTTTAGCGAGTTCCACAAGCTCTTCGTCATTCCCGCTGTAGCGGACAAGACAAGGGCCAGAAGATTCACAAAACGCAATACCGAACTTCAGTGCTGGCGATGAGCTAACAAGGACTTCGTGGAGATCCTCAACAGTCTTGATAAAGTGGGCCTGTCCAAGAATTACATTGTACCCTTTAGGGTTTTCGAGGGCCACGATTTTCACTTCCATACGCATCCCTCCTCACGAAAAACTTCCTCACCTCGAAAGCAATAAAGGAAAACAGAGAGAAACCCAAAGCAAACATCCACTGGGTGAATGTCAGGAGATGGGTATCAAAGATGTTCCGTAGCACCGGAACAACAACGCTCGCCAGAATGACAACAAGGGAAATACCACAGGCCTCAAGGAGAAAGAGGTTTGTCCGAGGGTCCACCCTCCAAGCATTGAGACGTTCGGAACGGAAACTATACGCCCTCCAGAGCTCACCAAGGCCCAAAGTGACAAAAGCGATAGTTCTTGCAGCATGCAACCCCCAAAGACGCATACCAAAGACAAAGGCCAAAACAACTGCCAAGGTAATGAATAAGGCTCCAAAGAGAATGGTCCGCATGTAAAAAGGAGTGATAATGCCTTCCTTAGGATGACGAGGTCGGCGAAGCATAAGATCAGGCTCTGGAGCTTCAACTCCTAAGGCTAAGGCAGGAAGCCCATCAGTAACAAGGTTTACGAGGAGTATCTGCACTGGAGCAAGAGGACGAGCAAGCCCAAGGAGAATGGGCACAAACACCGCCCCGATTTCTCCAAGGTTACAGGAGAGGAGATAGACTACGAACTTCCGGATATTATCAAAAATGACTCGCCCCTCCTTTACGGCTCGCACGATTGTAGCGAAGTTGTCATCAGCGAGAACCATATCGGCAACTTCCTTAGCCACATCAGTTCCAGTGATTCCCATAGCAACTCCAATGTCAGCTTTCTTCAGAGCTGGCGCGTCGTTAACTCCATCCCCAGTCATGGCCACTACCTCGCCACTCTCTTGGAGAGCCTCAACGATACGAAGTTTCTGCTCAGGCCAGACACGGGCAAAAACTCGAACCCTCCGAATCCGTTTTCTGAGTTCCTCATGAGGGAGACGCTCAAGCTCTTGGCCCGTAAGAATCTCATCTCCTGGCTCCAACATTCCAAGTTCCTTCGCAATGGCTTCCGCAGTAAGAGCGCTGTCGCCGGTAATCATGACCGTTTCAATACCCGCTCTCTTTGCTTCAGCAAGCGCTCCATAAACCTCTTTCCGCGGCGGATCTATCATGCCAAGAAGTCCTACAAAGATGAGATCCTGCTCTGCCTCTGCAGAGAGTCTCGCACTGGGAAGCATACGAAAGGCAAAGGCAAGTACTCGCAAGGCTTCCGAAGCCATGGTCTCTTGCGCTTGGCGAATTTGTTCTCTTTCCTTCTCCCCAAGAGGGAGAATTTGCCCTTGCGCCTCATAGAACGAACATCGCTCTAGGAGAATTTCAGGAGCACCCTTTGTAAAGAGCACATATTGCCCATCGATGACATGAAGTGTAGACATACGTTTCCGTCCCGAATCAAAAGGAATCTCGTCGTAACGAGGGTACATGGTGCGCCACTCCTGCCAAGGGAATCCTTGGCTTTTTGCGTACGTAAGAAGCGCGACTTCTGTAGGGTCCCCAGAACGCTCATTCTCTCCCTCTCCAAGGAAAGCATCGTTGCAAAGCGTAGCAATAGCCAAAAGACGTTCCATGTTGTCCCCAAAAGTCCAAGCTTTGCGAACAACCATCCGGTTTTCGGTGAGCGTTCCCGTTTTGTCTGTACAGATATAGGTTGTGCAGCCAAGCGTTTCTACAGCAGGAAGCTTGCGAACAATGGCATTGTGTTTGCTCATGCGGAAGACCCCCAAAGCGAGGACCACAGTAACTACCGCAGGTAAACCTTCAGGAATTGCCGCCACCGCAAGACTTACAGCGGTCATAAACATTTCAAAAAGCGGTTCGCCCCGCACGAATCCAACCAGAAAAACGAGGGCACATATGCCTATGGTGAGAAGCCCAAGGAGCTTTCCTAATCCTGCCAGACGTCTCTGAAGGGGCGTTACGGTTTCTTCTTCCTCCTCAAGAAGGGAGGCAATGCGGCCGATCTCTCGGTCCATCCCCGTAGCCACGACGATACCTTTCCCACGTCCATAGGTCACAACCGTTCCCGCAAAGGCCATATTCACCCGCTCTGGGAGGGGAGTCTCTTCAGGAAGGACCACTGTATCCTTTTCCACCGGTACCGACTCTCCTGTAAGACTTGCCTCGTCAATCCGCAGGGCTTTAACTTCCACGAGGCGAAGGTCTGCAGGGACGATGTCCCCTTCATGGAGCACGACAATATCCCCAGGAACAAGGAACTCCGTACGTATCCGTCGAGGAGTCCCCGAGCGAATCACCTCGCACTCTGGAACGCTCATCCGTTTCAAAGCCTCAAGAGCTTTCTTTGCTCGGTACTCCTGGAAAACCCCAAGACAGGCATTGACAACGAGAATAGCAATAATGACTAAGGAATCGGTCGTCTCTCCGAGAACAAGGGAAATTGCTGCTGCTCCAAGCAGGATGAGAACGAGAAAATCGCGAAACTGTTCGAGAAACATAGCTATGACACTCTTCGTCTTCTTCGCGGTCAAAACGTTCGGTCCGTACTCCTTCAAGCGCCTTTCAGCTTCTTCTTGAGATAGACCCGAGATTGCACTCGTTCCCAAGAAGGCAGCAACTTCTTCAGGAGACAAGGTATGCCAGCTCATTCTTTCTTGAGCCATGGGAGAACCTCCTCAAGAATACCTCCGAACCGCTGCACAAAGCTCCGCTTCTCTTCTCCAAGAACTTCCTTCTTGCCGACAATTTCCTCAGCAAACCCTTGCAATGCCGCGTCAAAGCCAATATCATATCCCTCTTTTTGACTCTTGTACCATTTGTAATCCATGATATAGGCAAAAATATCGGCAAGGCTCTTTTCAGGGAAAGCATCCTCAAGCCCTTTTTCCACGATAGCTTGTACCGCAGGAGTATACACACAAAGGAACCAGTTTAGCGCCGCTTCTTTGAGGGGAACTTTCCGTCCCAGGAAAAGCTCCATTCGCTGAGCGTAATCTTTGATGTAGTTCAGAAAGGAATCATAGTGCCGAGGTTCACTGGCATCGATTCCTTTAAGGCCGGTCAGATTTTCAAACTCCATACGTTTTGCCCGCAATGTCTTGCTCTCCCGACGCTCGGCTGGGAAAAATTCAATAACCTCTGCATCGATGAACTCCATACCGAGCTCCTTTGCCACCGCCACTCGGTGATTTCCGTCGAGAACATAATACTCATCTCCCACCTTGTAAACGATAATGGGAGGAAGTATTTCCCCCCGTTCCATAGCCCGTCGAATCCGATAGTAACGCACATCGGGATGGCGAAGTCGAAAGCCTGGGAGGAGGTCCGTCGCTCTCCCCACACTCCCTACAATACGATCCACAGGAATAGGGTGAATACCGCGGTACACTCGGGAAGAGAGGTTAAGTTTCTTCGAAACCTCCCCAAAGGCTTTAACCGGTTGATCGTTCCTTTTGGCCAGAGGCAAAGTCTTTCAGCTCCTCACTTATTTGGTCAGCCATGCTTCTGGATTGAACGAACCCCAAAGACGCAAAAAGACATCCATCCTCCCAAAGAGGAGGATAACCCCTAAACTTATAAGGAGGATACCGCTTCCAAGTTCCACCATTCTCCCCCGTTTTTGGACGCGGCGAAATACTTCGGTAACCCAGCCCAACCCAGCGCCAAGAAGGAGAAAAGGAAGAGCAAGGCCCATTGCGTACACAAAAAGGAGGAATCCTCCCTCCCACACTCTCCCTAACGTAGAGACATAAAGGAGGATAGATCCAAGCACTGGTCCGACGCAGGGGGTCCAGCCAAGACCAAAAGAAACGCCAAGGAAGAGACTCCGCAGCATTCCAAGGGAAAAGGGGAAATTCGCATGCCGTTCCATGTACAACGCTCGAATTTTCACGATGCCTAAGACCTGAAGCCCGAAGAGGACGATAACACCACCGGCAATACGGTTAAACCATACCCGGTGTCGAAAAAGAAACCCCCCAACGAGCGACGCCCCGATACCCATGACAATGAAAACCCCGACAAAACCAAGCACAAAAAAGAGAGTATGGAGAACCACCTTCCGACGATCGTTTTGTATGGCCTCCACTCCGGCAATATATCCGAGGTATGCCGGAGCAATGGCAAGAACACACGGGGAAAGAAACGACAAAAATCCCGCCGCAAAACTTACTGCAATACTAAGCTCTGTCACAGGGCCTCACTCCTTGCCTGGAAGAATTATACCTTCTTTTTCCCTCGACACAAATACTCCTTGCAGAATCCTCTCCCATAGTGTATACTACATTTAGTGTTTAGTAGTAATAAAAAATACTATATGTTGGTGAGAACATGCGCTGTCCGTACTGTGGAGCGGAGGACTCTAAAGTCATCGATTCTCGGGAAATCGAGGGCGGAACGGAGATTCGCCGCCGAAGAGAGTGTCCTTCATGCCATCGGCGTTTTACAACCTACGAGCGGTACGAGCGTAAACCCCTTCGAGTCATCAAAAAGAACGGAACTCGTGAACTTTTCGATCGAAAGAAAATCCTCAATGGTCTCCTCAAAGCGTGTGAGAAACGCCCAGTGTCCTTAGAGGAGCTAGAACACCTTGTGGATGAGATTGAAAAAGAGCTCCAGGAAGAGGGATACGAAGAAGTTCCCTCCTCTCGCATTGGCGAAAAGGTTATGGAAAAACTCAAGAAGGTTGACCAAGTAGCGTACGTGCGTTTCGCCTCGGTATACCGAGAATTCCGGGATATCGATCAGTTCATGGATATTGTGCTTTCCCTGAGCAAAGAACAAAATGTGGTGAAGGAGGAATAAATATGACAGATGTCACGAATCTCCTTGCCCCGCGGGAAGTCCGAAAGCGCGATGGGCGTATCGTTCCCTTCGACCGACAACGGATTGAACGAGCCATTTACAAAGCGTTCCAGGCTGTTGGCGAAGAAAACGAAGAAACACCCAAAGAGCTCAGCATTGCTGTAACGCAGAAACTCTTTGAAAAATTTGGCCAGGACACCATAGTAGATATCGAAACGATTCAGGATATCGTAGAAGAAACGCTCATCGAAAATGGGTTTGCTAAGGCTGCCAAAGCATACATTCTCTACCGTCGAAAGCGCCAAGAGGCGCGGGAAGCACTGAAAGTCGTGGTGGACGTGGAGAAGATTGTCCAAGAGTATCTCCTTAAAGCCGACTGGAGGACTCAAGAGAACTCAAACACCACTTACTCTTATCCAGGTCTTGTTCTCCACGTTGCTGGATCGGTCATGGCTCACTACACCTTGAACCGTATCTACCCTGATGAAGTTCGAGAAGCGCACATGAATGGGGATATTCACATCCATGATCTGTCCTATGGTCTTGCTGGATACTGTGCTGGCTGGTCGCTTGAAGAACTCATCCGGGAGGGTTTTGGAGGGGTCAAGGACAAGATCGCCGCTGGACCTGCAAAACACCTTTCAGCATTGACTGGACAAATGGTCAATTTCCTGGGAACTATGCAAATGGAATTCGCCGGGGCTCAAGCCTTCAACTCTGTTGACACGTACCTTGCCCCTTTCGTTCGATACGATCGTCTCTCGTACCAAGCGGTGAAACAACTCATCCAGCAAATGGTCTTTGCCATGAACGTCCCGTCTCGTTGGGGAAGTCAAGCACCGTTCATCAATTTCTCCTTTGATTGGATTGTACCTGAGGATATGAAAGATCGACCTGTCATCATTGGCGGAGAAGAGCGACCCGACCTCGGCACGTACGGTGACTATCAGAAAGAGATGGATATGATCAACCGTGCCTTTCTTGAAGTTATGCTTGAGGGCGATTATGAGGGAAGAGTCTTTTCTTTCCCCATACCAACGTACAACATCACTCCTGACTTCCCCTGGGATTCCGAAAATGCCCGGTTACTTTTCGAACTCACCGCAAAGTATGGTGTTCCTTACTTCCAGAATTTCATCTCAAGTTCATTGCGTCCTGGAGACGTGCGCTCTATGTGCTGCCGTCTGCAGCTTGACTTGCGGACCTTGCGAAACCGCTGTGGAGGACTTTTCGGCTCTGCAGATAAGACAGGGTCGATTGGCGTTGTCACCATTAACCTTCCTCGCATTGGTTACCTGAGCAAAACGGAAGAAGAGTTCTTCTCTCGCTTGAGGCGCATGATGCACATTGCAAAAACAGCTCTTGAAATCAAAAGAAAAGTTATCGAACGGAATCTCAAAAACGGTCTCTTTCCCTACACTCGTCGTTACCTCGGAACGTTCCGAAATCACTTCTCAACTATCGGTCTTGTAGGGATGAACGAAGCGTGCCTTAATTTTCTGGGGGTTTCTATCGCCCATCCAGAGGGCAAAGCCTTCGCCATCAAGGTTTTGCAATTCATGCGCGAGAGACTCGCTGACTTCCAAGAGGAAACGGGCAATCTCTACAACCTCGAAGCAACCCCCGCTGAAAGTGCAAGCTACCGCTTAGCACGCCACGACCGACGCCGTTTTCCTGACATCATCACCGCTGGTGATGACGAGCCGTACTACACAAACAGCACCCATCTTCCCGTAAATTACACCGATGATCCCTTCGAAGCTCTGGAACACCAGAAAGATCTCCAAGTTCTCTACACCGGAGGTACCGTTTTTCACGCGTTCCTGGCCGAGATGCCCGACCCTGAAGCGGTTAAGCGTTTCATCCGCCGTGTTTTCGAGAATTACCCTATTCCCTATCTCACCATCACTCCAACCTTTTCCGTTTGTCCGAAACATGGATACTTGAAAGGGAAAGTCACCGTCTGTCCTGAGTGCGGCGAGGAGACCGAAGTCTACTCCCGAGTGGTCGGGTATTACCGTCCGGTACAGCGGTGGAATCGAGGGAAGCAAGAAGAGTTTGCCGAGCGAAAAGAGTACCTCCTGAGGTGAAGGTATGACGTTCCAAGGATGGCAGAGGGTCAGTTTTATCGAGTACCCAGGGAAGATTGCAACAGTCCTTTTCGTTGCAGGATGCAACTTTCGCTGTCCCTTTTGCCACAACCCAGAACTCGTCCTGCAGTGGGAAAATCTCCCTTCTATTGAGGAGGACGAAGTGCTCGCTTATCTCAAGCACCGCCAAGGGCTCCTCGACGCGGTTTGCATTACCGGCGGGGAGCCCCTTATCTATGCCAGGAAGTGGTTTCCATTCCTTGAAAAAGTAAAGGAGCTCGGTTACCTCGTCAAAGTTGACACGAACGGGAGCTTTTTCAAGGAGTTCCTTGCTCTCTGGGATTACGTAGATCTCTGGGGCATCGATTTTAAGGTTCCCCTTGGGAAATACCACCTTGTCAGGGGAGAAACATGGGAAGAGTCAGTACGAAAAGTTCTTGAGAAAGCCCTCGCCAACCCAGACCGTGTTGAGATTCGAACAACTATCTACCCTCCTTTCCATACTCCTGAAACGCTCCTCGCGATGGCCCAAACGGTACAAGACGCACGAGTGTGGTACTGGCAGAACTTTCACCGGGAGAAAAACCTTGCAGAAGAAGCGCAAAGTGTCACACCATACAGCTTCTCATTCCTGCGTACCTTACAAGATATGATCAACGCTGAAGTTGGTCGGGAGCTTGTGGTGCTTCGCTTGTGAGGATACCTACCGTGGAAGTCCCCAAACGATTAGCCCCAGCTTTAAGCAGGGCCAAAGCCTGTGTTCGAGTCTTAATGCCTCCTGCCGCCTTAACTCCAAGGGATGAACCGACGACTTCCCGGAAGAGGCGAACATCTTCCTCCGTCGCTCCAGATGGTCCAAAGCCCGTCGATGTCTTGACAAAATGCGCTCGAGCAGCCTGCGCAATAAGGCATCCAACAACTTTTTCCTCCCTGGTCAGGTACCCTGCTTCGAGAACCACTTTGACCCTACAAGGAGACATTTCTTCCACAACGCCCCGGATATCCTGGTACACCACCTTCCAATCGCCACTTTTGAGTGCAGCAAGATTGACCACCATATCCGCCTCTCTTGCTCCTTCTTGAAAAGCCAATCGAGCCTCCCGAGCCTTAACCTCGGGTTTGTTCTGTCCAAGAGGAAATCCTACGGCTACACCAACCAGTACCCCACTCCCTTCAAGGAGTTCGCTACACAGGGCTACATAGTACGGGTTGACAATAACGCTAAAAAACCCCCACCGCTTCGCATCTTCGCAGAGCTTCCGAATGTCCTCTCTTGTTGCCGCAGGATGAAGGAGAGTTATGTCGGTATGTCGAGCAAGGAAGACGGTGAGGTTTTCTTCGCCTTCTGGAATCTCCTCCCGTTCTGGAAAGCGTTCTCTCACCGGGATTTCAACCCCTAACGCTTCTTCCACTTTTTCCCGAAGCTTCCAAAAGTCCTCCATCCTCTCCCCCCTCACTCGAGGTTTGCGTGACGCTCCATCATGAGACGGTACGCTTCAACCTCCTTACCTTCCACAAGAGCAAGCACAAGGGCGTCGCAAAGCAACCAGAGAGCATCTTCAAAACGCGTTCCTCCGCCATCCGTGAAAAGTTGCCGTGTTTCTCCAACATTCTCAGGAGCAAAAGCCAAAAACGCATGTGCTATCGTTTCAAGAGGTGTTCCTCTCCTCCCAAGAAAGGCAAAAACAAAAGCCCCCAAGGAACGTGCCTTTTCTGTGAAAAGGAGCACTGAAGACGTTCTCCCTGAACCTGAGGCAACAATAAGGATATCTCCCTCCCGTATTGCCGGGCAAGTAACCTCACCCACAATGTGCACCGTGTACCCAAGATGCATAAGCCGCATGGCAAAAGCCTTCAAGATAAGAAAACTGCGCCCTCTTCCCCAGAAAAACAACCTCTTCTCCTGCCACGACTTGAGCATTTCACAAAAGGTTGCGAGATCCTGCTCCTTGAGGGCCAAAAGAAGCGTCTTGGCTTCCTCAAGAACCGTAAGAATCTTCTCCCGCAAACGCATCGAGCACCCTCCGTACATTTTCCGCTACCTTCTCAGGAAAGGGGTCCTTGGTAATAGCCGAGCCAATCACTACGATTCTCGGATGGAAAACCTCAAGTACCAGAGGAAGAGCATCTACAGTTAGACCCCCCGCCACAAGAAGCGGCATCCTTCGCAAGAATTCAAAAGGAAAAGGGACATTTTCCCAGATCCTATGGTCTTGAGCGACCACATCATGGGGCATGTGGAGAGCCAGAAAGTCCGGCCGCAACGCTTCAAGGAGGGTAAGGTTTTGTGAAGTCGGTATAAGATCAATCGTATCGACAACCCATTTCTTGCCGTAGCGTTCTGCGGCTTTCCGTACCCCTTCAAGGGTTACCGGAGATGCTCCCCCAAGAACAGAGACCATGTCCCCACCCCGGGCAAAGATGACCTCCGCTTCCTCTTCCCCTGCATCCACGATCTTCGCATCCACAAAGAGGAGCTTTTCTCGAATCTCCTCGCGAAGACGTCCTACAAAGGGTAGACCACAAGCAAGAAGAAGAGGCGTTCCAACTTCCACAATGTCCACGTAAGGCAGAAGACGCCGGACAAGCCCGAGCGCTTCATCTCCACTCCAGAGATCCAGGGCAACCTGAAAAAGGGACATATTACTCCTCCAGCATCCGGAAAACAAGCCCACTCCACGCCTTCGGGTAGAAGTACGTCGACTTTTGGGGCATCCGTTGAAACTTCGCCACTGCTCTCTCTACATGCTCAATAGGGGTTGGACGCATGACGAAGACGAGTTGGTATTTGTTCTCTTCCTTTGCAATGGCAAAAACATCTTTTGTGCCTCGGAGGTAGTCGACGAACTCGCTTTCCCCTTCACCCTCTCTATTAAGGCCAAGAATTTCTCGAAAAACGAGTTCATGCAGTATGGTGGTATCAAGATGCCGATTCACGTCTTCTTCCCCAAGCCGCTCATCCATAATCCGGGGATCTTTGAGGGTTATAGTACCCCACCGCTCATTCTTCCGCTCATACACCCCAATGGTAAATGGTGGGGCCGACTGGAGAAACTCTTCCATTGCACGTTCATTCTGAAAGAACCGTACCTCAAAGTACACCTCGCACTTTTTGAAGAAATCCATAAGACGCCCTTCAGGCAGACTGTGTACCAGGCGATGAGTAGGGAGTATGAGAAGTCCAGGATTATGGATATTCACAAGGAACATCATGGCGTAGTCTTCGGGAATCTCCCCAAGAGGATCTCCCAAGGCCTCTCGGCGTTCCCTTCGGTACATAAGACAAGTTTCGTAACGATGGTGCCCATCAGCAATGATAAGAGTGCGGGGATTGAGGACCTTTCGGATATACGCTATAGCTTCCCCATCAGAAAGCCGGAAGAGACGATGGACAACCCCATAGTGATCAGTAAAGGCAAAAAGCTCAGCTTCTGGACGCTTGTACTCCTCAAGAAGCGCATCAACAACCCTTTGAGGGTCATTGTACAGGCAAAAGATCTGCTCAAGATTTGCCCGAGTTGCCCGAAGAAGCTCCAAACGATCTAAGGAATACTTAGGCATAGTGCGTTCATGGGGGAAAATAATCCGTTTTGCAAATTCCTCAAGACGCACTAAAGCTACGAAACCAGTACGCTTCCTTCGACCGAAAGAGTTGAGCGCAAATTCTTGTTCGTAGATGTACAGAGAGGGAAGACTATCACGTGTAAACACGCCTTTTTCAATCCATCGACGGAGTCGAAGTGCCGCATTCTCGTATCCACTTGCATCCTTGCCGAGGATAAGGTGCACAAAGTTGTACTCCTCTTCAGCAAGGCGCTGCTTTTCTTTTTCCGAAACAACATCATACGGTGGTGCAACAAGCTTTCCAATACCTCGCTTTTGGACGTACTCCTCCGCATACCGGTACCCTAAAAAAGGCTTAATCACTGCCATGACCGACCAACCCTCCTATTGTGTTGCCCCTGGCAATACCAGTCCTTCGCAAAAGGCTTCCTCAAAGTCCCGGCGGGCAGAAAGTTCAATGTACTCTACCCGACGGGCAAGATGCTCAAGAGTCTTTCGAAAATTGCGAGAAAGGAGTGCTCTTTGAGCCCCTAAGAGAGCAGCGTTACCAACGAAACGAGTTGGGGTATCCTCTGGAATGAGCCCAATCCTCTTTGCACTTTCCGGACGAATGAAACTCCCAAAAGCTCCAGCAAGCACCACTTCCTCGATATCCTTTTCCTCAAGCCCAGCCTCTCTAAGAAGAATGCTCCTCCCCGCCCTCATTGCCGCGAGGGCAAGTTGCAGTTTCTCCACATCCCTCTGCGTAAGGTAGATGTATGGATCCCTCGATAGGACAAAACGTTTGTCTTTTCCTTCCTTCTCGAATCGCCTCGACCAAGGTGGGCGCTCTTGAAATCTCCCAGTTGGTGAGAGAAGGTGCTCTTTGAGGAGTCCAGCCATGATATCGATAAGACCCGTCCCACAGATACCTTGAGGCGGAAGATCACCAATAGTTGTCATTATGACCTCCCCATTTTCAAAGGACACCGCCGAAATCGCCCCTTGAGAAGCCCTCATGCCAAAACGTATTCCTGCCCCTTCGAAGGCGGGACCAGCTGCTGTTCCACAAGCCAAAATCCTCCCTCTTGAAATCAGAACAATTTCCCCGTTCGTACCGATATCAATGTACAAGGTAACCTTTTCCGTTTCGTGCACTTTAAGGGCACCAATACCCCCGACAACGTCTCCCCCAACATATCCTGCAACGCAAGGCAAAACATACACCGAGGCCTCTGGATGTACCAAAAGCCCCACGTCCTTTGCGCGGAGAAGGTACCCCTCTCGAAGCACCGGCACAAAAGGTGCCACCCCAACACTCAAAGGAGAGAGTCCCAGGAAAAGATGCTCCATGATGGTGTTTCCAGCAACGGTAACCGCAAAGATACGATCCCTCCTCCATCCTCCCCTTCGGCACAGCGTCTCTACAAGTTCGTTCATCGTCTCAAGAACATCTCGTTGCAAGGTTTTGAGATTTTCAAGAGCATCCTGGATTGCTCGAAGACGAGAAATCACATCTGCACCAAAACGCACCTGCCTGTTCAGAACCCCCTCCTGAGCAAGCACTCTCTGAGACGCAAGGTCAACGAGAGCACAGGCAACAGTAGTCGTTCCAAGGTCAAAAGCAATCCCCAGAAATTCTTCCTCCGGAGGGGAAAAGAGTGCAAAAACCTCCCTCTCGTCCCATATTGCCTCAAGAACTACCTCGTCTCTCCCCCCAAGGAGGGAAAGGTCCTGAAGGGCAGGGCGAGAGAAAGAAGGAATGGGGATTTCCCTTGCCAACTCCTCTTTTAGGGAAGTTACCGAGAAGAGAGAAGGTTTCCGAAAAAGGACAACCTTCCGCTGTATCGGAGAATCCCCAAACTCGTGGACTCTCTCCCCCTCGTCTCCAAGGAGCACAAAAGAAGCAGTTTGGAGAGAGGGAGAGACATCGCAAGACACATCTCCTAGCACTACAACTTGACAAGCGAGACGAAACCCTTCTTCTCCACGCTTCCCTAAGTGCTCCCTCTCAAGAACCGTAAGAGGGGTTACTTTCCCCTCAAGAACACGAACCACACACTTCCCACAAGAACCCATCCCTCCACAGTATGATTCGAGAGGGATCGCTTCTCTCTGAAAAACGGAAAAAAGATTCTCACCCTCTTGTCCTTCGAGAATCCGCTCAAAGGGCACAACGCGTATGCGAACCATAGGACACCCTGGGTTATTCTAACCAAAGTCCCCTATCCCATGCTACTAGCGCAGGAAATTTTTTCAAGGAAGACCTGTGGTATCATAGAACGAGAAGGTAAAGGGGGGAGAGGAGTGCAGCCTGCCATCGGTATGGTCGGTAGCAACATGATGGACCTTATTACTTACTACGAAGATCGTTTCCCGAAAATCGGAGAAACCATCTTCGGCAAGGACTTCGAGATAGGGTTTGGAGGTAAAGGAGCCAACCAAGCCGTTGCGGTAGCTAAACTCGGGGGAGAAGTTGTCGTCGTAACCGCGGTCGGTGACGACCTCTTTGGTCCACTCGTCAGGGAGAATTTCTCCCGGCATGGTATCGATACACGCTTTATCAAAGTCGTCCCTGGGAAAACTAGTGGTGTTGCCCCGATTTTCGTTGACCCAGAAGGTCGAAATAGCATCTTCATTATCCCTGGAGCCAACTCTTGCCTTCTTCCCGAAGACGTCCATAAAGCACGGGAAGCGCTGGCGCGATGTCCTTTTATCCTCACACAGCTTGAAATCCCCCTTGAAACAGTCTACGCAACGATACATCTTGCTCAAGAGGTGGGATCCCGCGTTATCCTCAACCCTGCTCCATTCCAACCTCTGGTCTGGGAGAATATCCAAGGAGTGTACCTCTTTGTGCCCAACGAACGGGAACTCGAGGGCTTTGTGGGGTTCCCCATCTCTGAAGACCGAGACCTCAAAAAGGCCATAGAGGTTCTCTGGAACCTAGGAATAGAGAATGTTCTCGTAACCCTTGGTGAACGCGGAGCACTCCTTGGGAAAGAGGGAACGCTCACGCTTTTTCCTGCCTATGAAGCAAGAACAGTTGACACTACTGGAGCCGGCGATGCCTTTTTGGGAGCTTTAGCGTACTTCCTTGCAGGAGGAAAAGAACTCGCCGAGGCCATTGACCTCGCCTGCGCTTATGCAGCGCTCTCAACCGAAAAACGAGGTACACAGAAATCCTTCGCCACTCGCGAAGAGTTCTTCGAATGGCTCAAGAAAGCGAGAAAAAAGCCCATTACCCTTACCCTTTGACCGCACCAAGAGTCAGACCCCGTACAAGGTACCGCTGCAGGAGAATAGCCATGACGATAATAGGAACACTGGCCACGATGGAGACTGCCGAAATTTCTGCCCAGAGGATTTCGTGTCCTCCAATGAGTCCAGCAATATTCACCGTTACAGGTACAACCTTCGAGCGCCCGAGGATAAGGGCGAAGAGGAACTCATTCCAGGAGAACATGAAGCAGAAGAGCGCCGTAGCCACAAGTCCGGGAGCAACAAGCGGAAGAGCTACCCGGAGAAAAGCCCCAAGACGTCCACACCCATCGATAAGTGCTGCCTCTTCAAGTTCTATAGGAAGTTCGTCAAAGAAACCTTTCATCATCCACACAGCAAAAGGAAGGTTTACCAGGGCATAGGTGAGAATAAGCGCTTGGTACGTATCAAGCCACCGCAAGAATCGGAAAAAAAGGAACAGAGGAAGCACCGAAGCAATAGGGGGCATCATCCGCACCGAGAGAATCCAAAAGGCGAAATTCTCACCCCCAATTTGAAAGCGGGAAAGAGCATAAGCTGCAAGCGACCCAAAGACAATGGCAAGAATAGTGGTTAGTGAAGCAATAACGAAACTATCTTTTATGCCCTTTGCGCCCCCAAGTCGCAATCCTTGAAGGTAGTGTTCAAGATCGAAAGTCGACGGAACAAACACTGGGGGGTAGGTAAAGTACTCTCCTTTGTCCTTGAAAGAGGTCATCACATTCCACACGAAAGGAGCAAGAGCAATCGCAAGAAGTACGAATATTCCTGTGAATATAGCCACCGTCATGCCGTTCTTCCATCTCACAACATTTCCCTCCTCCGCCAGGACCGAAGGAATACATTGGCTATGGCCACAATAACCGCAAGCTGGAAGTAACTCATGGCTGAGGCATACCCCATGCTGAAATACTTGAATCCCGTGAGGTAGTTGTAAAAAGCAACGCTTTCTGAAGCTTGGCCCGGACCACCCATGGTGAGGAGAACCACAAGATCGAAGATCTTGAACGCGTCCATGACCCGAATGAGAATGGCAATAATCACCACCGGACGCAAGAGGGGGAAAACCACACCAGCAAAAATTTGCCATCGGTTAGCACCATCAACCCGTGCCGCTTCATAAAGATCATCGGGAATAGCTTGGAGTCCAGCAAGTAGGGTAATGACCATAAATGGCGTCCACTCCCAAATATCCGCGAGGACGATAGAATAGGGACTTACACTGCCACTACCAAGCCAGTTCACCGAACGAAACCCAAGGCGATTCAAAAGGTAATTGAGAGGACCGTACTGATAGTGGTAGATAATTTTCCAGATGCATCCTACCACTACAGGTGAAATCATCATCGGGAGGAGGAAAAGAGTCACCACAAGGCTCCTCCCTCGGAAATTCCTATTCAAAAGAAGGGCAAGGAGGAGGCCGAGGAAAAACTGCGCTCCTACTCCAAAAAGGAGTACCCGACCGGTATTTTTAAGAGCATTGAAAAAGCGGGCATCGGAAAACAATCGGAGGTAATTGCCTACCCCAATGAAAACCCTATGCCCACCCATACCAATATCCCACTTACAGAAGCTGAGGTACAAGGAATACATCATGGGAAATATAGAGATGGAAAGGAGTATGACCACTACGGGGAGGACAAAAAGGAACGCAATAAAATAGTCCCTTCGTCGTAAATTCCCCATCATTCCCCTCCTAAAAGGGCTGGGGGCAGAACCCCAGCCCAGAACCTTCACCAAAGACCTGCTGCCCTCCAACCCTTAACGAGTTCCTGGTATAGAGCTTTCTGTTGTTCTTTCCCGAAGCGTTCCAAAATCTCCCTCCAGGCTTGCGCTGCCTCATCAAGGGCACTCTTTGGATCCATTTCTCCGGCGAGCGCTTTGGTGATGGCTACACCAAGGGTCTCTTCGTACTCTACCGTCCCTGGAAGGACCATCTCTGGGTAACCCTTTTCCATGTTCTTTTGTACACCAGCAAGGTAAATCTTTGCATCTTCCACGTTAGCGAACATTTCATACGCCTCGGGATGGGCAAAGTGCGAGTACCGGTAAGGATCAAGACCAGTTTCAGGAGTGGAAACGTCATCAAGACTCGTCACAACAGAAAGGTAATGGATAACCTGGTATGCTTTCTTTGGGTCTTTAGACTGGGCAGCAACCGCAAGCACTCGTCCACACGGCATCATAGCACGGTAGTATATTTCTCCGTTTTTCTTAACCCCTGGAACATGGGAAACGCCGATTTTCCCAACGATCTTCGACTGAGCCGGATCTGCTCCCTTCTTTCCAACACAAGGCCACTGGATAACCATGAAACAATCTCCCTCGAGGAAAACATCCTTGAGTTCTTCATACCCATAGGCAAGAACATCTGGAGGACAGTACTTGTGGATTTCCTTCATAATTTCAAGCGCCTTGACCCCTGCCTCAGAGTTGATTGCCGGTTCCATAGTTTCCTCGTCGAAGTACACACCACCAAGGCTTGCAAAGATGTTCCCCCACCAAGCGAAAATTTGGTCTTTCTGGCCGTAATACGCGGTGCCGTAAAAGTCACGCTGCAAAACTTCTCCTGCGAGTTTTTCTCCAGCTTTCCTTGTGAAGAACTCTGCTACGTCAAGATACTCATCCCAGGTTTCTGGAACCTTAAGATCGTACCCATACTTCTCCTTAAAAGCTTTCCGCTCTTCCTCGTTTTCAAGGAGATCTTTACGGTAGTAAAGATTCAGAACATCCCCATCGTAAGGAAGGGCGTAGAGTTTTCCACCATACTTACAGTAGAAATCCCGATATCCTGGAGTAACATCGTCGAGTTTTGGGTCAAGCTCTGCAACAAACTCATCAAGAGGATACAGCCAACCGTTGGCGGCAAACTCGGCAAGGAACCTGGGAAAGACAATCATAATATCAAAAGCCCCAGTTCCCGCAATGAGTTCTACCTTTTCCTTTTCGTATAGTTCTCCGAAAGGAACCCCAATAACTTCAAGCTCGACGCCAAATTTCTCCTTGATATCCTGAGCATACCACTCAAAAGGCTTCAAATTGTGCCCTGCGTCACCAACCACTACAAGCTTCACTGGATCACCGTACACCACACTGGAGAGCACAAAGAGGAGAAACAGGGAGAGAAGCAGCTTCCGCATAGGATACCCCTCCTTTATGGTTTTCCTCCCAACTAATTATACTCCCTTTCCCCCTCTCTGAGAAGCGCTAAAGCCGTAACGTCATCGGTGATAAGGATATTGATGTACCCGCCAAGGAGCGCACCAAGGATAGCTTTAAACTTTCCTTCCCCTCCTGCTACACCGATAACTTTTGGAATCTTCCGAAGGTCTTGGAGAGTTAGAGAAATTCTGCGGGAATCAGCCTGACACGAAACTTCTCTTCCTTCCGCGTCATAGAAATTACCACAGATATTGCCCGCTGCTCCTTTGGCCACGAGCTCCGCCACCTCGTATGGGTAAATATCTCCGGTATCAAGAAGCGTAGAACTTGAGGTTACTCCTCCTATCCCCACAAGGGCGATATCTACCCGGCGAGCAAGCTCAAGTACCTGGGCAATGCGAACATCTTCAAGAAGAGCGTTCCTCGTCTCTGCATCCTTTGCGAAGGCTGGAGCAAGAAGATACACCACACTCCCTCCAAAGTTGTGCGCCAGAGCACGAGCAAGTTCTATCGCCACCACCTCCCCCTTGAGCTTCCCATACCCTCCCATAATCTGCACGACCTGAAAACCTGGAGTGGGCTTTGGGATGAGAAACGGGACCATGGCAAAAAGCGTTTTCCCATAAGCAACGCCAAGAGAAGTGTGGGGTTCAACGATACTACGAAGGTACGAAGCCGCTACTTGGGCAATGCGTTTTGTAACGACTTCCTTATCTTGAGAGAAAATCGTTGCAATGCGCGCGTCGCGAAGACCGAACTTGTTCCGAAGTCGCTCTTCAAGAGCTCCCGTAGAACCTAAGTCTTCAAGAACTCGAATTTGTACAAGACCTTCCTCTTTCGCCTGACGAAGAAGCCGTGAGACCTTCTGTCGTGAAAGACCGAGGACCTCACCTATCTGGTCTTGGGTGAGGTCCTCGTAGTAGTAGAGTCTTGCTACCTCTGCCATCAGGACGCGATCGCGGCTCTGCCTTGCCAAAACATTCACCTCTTACGGTTTGAGCACCACGCGAATGGCCTCGTCACCTTTTTCGGCAAGCTCAAAGCCCTTTTTGAATTCCTCAAGAGGAAGCTCATGGGTGATGATTTCATCAGCCTGAACAAGACCTTCATGGAGGAATCGAATGGCCACAGGATACGTCCAGGGACTCAGGTGAGCTCCACGGACATCGAGCTCTTTCACATCCCCAATAATACTCCAGTCAACAGTAGTTGGAGCATCGAAGACACTGAACTCTACGTAACGCCCAAGACGACGAAGCATCGCAAGTCCTTGAACAACCCCCTGAGGGTTCCCGCTTGCGTGAATGTAGACATCACATCCGTATCCACTGGTGAGTTGCTTCACTTCAGCAACCACGTCCACAACCTTCGGATTGAGCACCACATCGGCTCCTAAACTCTTGGCTAAGGCAAGACGCTTTTCCACCACGTCAATAGCTACAAGGAGACGAGGATTTCTGAGGCGAGCAACCTGAAGCATCCCAAGGCCTATGGCTCCCATACCCGCGATGACCACAACATCTCGAAAGGTAATATCTCCTCGATCTACGGCATGAACCGCACACGCAAGTGGTTCAATGTATGGAGCAACCCGAAGAGGAAATCCCTCTGGGATTTTATGGATGCGGGCATTCTGGGGCAAACGCATGTACTCAGCAAAACCCCCATCAGCCTCTCTGCGCTTAAAGCCAAAGACATAGTGCCGCTCACACATCCAGTATGCCCCTTCGTGGCAGAAGCGACACACCCCACAGGGGATAATCTGCTCCACCGCCACCCAATCTCCCAACGAAATACCATGTCTTTCCTTTGCTCCTTCACCTAAAGCTACCACTTGGCCAAAGAACTCGTGCCCTGGAATGACCGGAGTCACAACATAAGGGGGATGTCCATTCCCACCCCACACTCGAGGATTCCCACGGAAGGTCTTGATATCACCCGCACAGATACCGCATCCCCCAACTCGAATGAGAACCTCCCCCTGACCAACCTCCGGAACTGGAACCTCCTCAAGTCGAAAGTCATAGGGCGCATAGTTTACGATAGCCTTCATGGTACGAGGAAGATGGGGTACACTTTCACAACCCATACTGCGGCCTCCTTTTTTCTCCAATTCTACCATGGTATACTCTCCACAAGGAAGGTGACCTGGGTGTTCCACGTGGGGACCTGCTCATGGACGGATCGAACCCTTATTGAAGAGGGCGATTTTTACCCCAAAGAGGTGCAAACACCCGCCGAACGTCTTCGGTTCTATGCCGCACATTTCGATACCGTGGAAGTGGATTCTACCTTCTATGCCTTTCCCGCCGAGCGGAACGCTATCCTTTGGGCAGAGCGGACACCCGAAGGCTTTCTCTTCAACGTGAAAGCTCTTTCTCTTTTTACCCTGCACCGTACCCCAAAAAGGGCTCTTCCTCTTTTTCTCCTCAGAGAACTCGGTCCTACACGACAGGGTGGTGAAGATCTCTCCGCGAAGGATGTTCCCCAATCGTGGCTTGGAGAAGTTCTCCTTGCTTTCCTCAAAACCCTACAACCACTTAGAGAAAAAGGGAAACTCGGCTACGTCCTTTTCCAATTCCCTCCTTGGTTTCGCCCCGAATCCGAATCCTTTGCATACCTTGAGTGGCTCAGAAACCACACCGAAGGAATCACCACAGCTATAGAGTTTCGTCACCGAAGCTGGGTTCAGAAAGGATCCTTCACCCGTACCTTGCAATTTTTGAAGGATTTGGGCTTTGCCCTTGTTTGTGTGGATGAACCCGATCTTCCTTGGACTGTCCCTCCGTTTTTTGAGGTGACCCAAAGAATTGCTGTTGTCCGTTTCCACGGGAGGAACAAGGAAGCGTGGCAAACGAAACATCTCTCTGTCTCGGAAAGGTTTCGTTACCTCTACTCATTGGAGGAGCTTACCGAGTGGAAAAGACGGATTCTTGCCAAAAGCCATAGGGATACCGAGGTCTTCATCATGTTCAATAATTGTTACCGGGATTTTGCAGTGCGGAATGCTCTAGAAATGCAAAGGCTCCTTCGGGAAGGTGATTAACGTGTACGATTTTTCTGGAAAAAGCGTTGTGGTCACTGGAGGGGCTCAGGGGATAGGAAGAGCAATAGCTCAGGCTTTCCTTTGCGCCTCCGCCTTTGTCTTTGTATGGGACGTGGATGAAGAAGCCTTAGGAGAGCTCAGTAAAGAGTGGAACCAGTGGAATGGTCGATACGCTCTTATTGCCTGTGACGTTGCTTCGCCAGAAGACGTCAAAAGAGCAACAGAGGAAATCCAAAAGCTCCAAGGGTACGTCGATGTTTTGGTGAACAATGCGGGTATTTTCATTGCCAAACCCCTCGAAGCACTTACGGAAAACGAATGGGACAGGGTGCTTGGGGTTAATTTAAAAAGCATTTTCCTCACAACCAAGCACCTTTTGCCCCTGTTTCGGAAAGGAGGAGCAATCATCAACATCGCTTCCACCCGTGCCCTTATGTCTGAACCAGACACCGAAGCATATGCTGCTTCAAAGGGTGGCGTTCTTGCTATTACCCATGCCCTGGCTATTTCCCTCAGCAGGCGGAGCATTCGAGTCAACGCTATAAGTCCGGGATGGATTGAAACCTCTCTTTGGAAAAAACGGACCATGCGAAAAAATCCCGAACTCCGTCCCACTGACCACCTGCAGCATCCGGCAGGGCGAGTAGGAATTCCAGAAGACATTGCCGAAGCATGCCTTTTTCTTGCTTCGCCTAGTGCGGGTTTTATCACCGGGACAAATCTGGTCATTGACGGAGGCATGACGGTCAAAATGATCTATGCTCCTTGAAAGGAGGAAAGACGGTGGAAATCATTGATGTCTCCCTCGCCATCGCTGAGGATATGCCTACTTATCGGGGAAGGAGGGAGAAACAACCCAAAATCGAGCGAATTCGAACTCTTGAAGAAGGGGCAAACGAGATTCGTCTCACTCTTGAAAGCCACACGGGGACGCACATTGACGCACCACTCCATATGCTTCCCTCAGAAATCTCCATTGACCGAATACCCCTTGCAAAATTCATGGGACCAGCATTAGTCCTTGAAATTCTCAATAGCCCTGCCATAGACGAGAACAACCTTATGCCCTTTGAAAACCTCCTCTTCCCCGGACACTTTGTGCTCTTGAAGACGGATAACTCCTTTACCGATCTCTCCCGTGACGATTTTGTGTACCTTACAGAACGTGGAGCGATGTTCCTTGCCCGGAAAAATCTCAAGGGTGTTGGTATTGATGCCTTAGGGATTGAACGGAACCAGCCGGGTCATCCCACGCACCGAATACTCCTTGAACAAGGTCTTGTCATCGTGGAAGGGCTTTTCCTGCGAGATGTCCCCCCGGGATTCTACTTCTTCATCGCTCTCCCTTTGAAAGTCCAAAGCGGGGATGGCGCGCCAGCCCGAGCGCTCCTCGTACGAATGTGATCTATGCGGACATTGATTGTCTTTGGCGCTACAGGGAATCTCTTCACTCGGAGAATACTCCCAGCCCTTGCTCGTCTCTCCCTGGAGGAAGAGTTTACCGTTGTTGCCCTGGGACGCCGTGTGAAAGATACCGCGTCATATCAGGCCTTCATCGCTCCGTTCCTCCCTAAACACTCCCCCTTGTTCGAACGCCTCGTGTACCTCCAAGGAGATCTCGCTCACCCGAGAGATCTCGCCTTAAAGCTTTCACCTCTTCTCAAAGAAGGCCCACTCTACTTTTACCTTGCGACACTCCCTTCCCTGTACCACCAAGCCATTGCCTGCGTCAGGGAAATCGCCTCGTCCCGAAACCAAGAACTCTTTATAGCCCTCGAAAAGCCTTTTGGAAAGAGTTACGAGGATTTCCTCCGCCTTGAGGCCAGCCTCAAAAGTCTCTTCCCAGAAGACCACGTTTTCTACGTTGACCACTACCTCGGCAAAGGTACAGTGCAAAACCTTATCATCCTTAAGGCCGAAAATCCTTTCCTTGAGCGACTCTTGTCCTGGGAATTCGTCAGCGAAGTTCGTATTGGTATTTTCGAGGAGGAAGGGGTAGGGGAACGAGCGACATTTTACGAAGAAACTGGAGCTATTCGGGATATTTTCCAGAACCATCTCCTACAGATGCTCACTCTCTTTGCGGTCGATGTTCCCCCGCTTTGCGATGAAGACCGAAGGGAGTGCAACCGTTTCTTCGCCCATCTCGCTCAAGAGCGGGCCAAACTCCTCACATCCCTGCGCTTTCCAGAGAACCGTCTCATCGAGCTTGGACAGTACGCAAGTTACCGGGATGAGGTGGGTAACGAACACTCGCGTCGAGAGACCTTCTTCTGCTTCCCTGTCTTCATCGACACAGAACGTTGGAAGAACGTGCCTTTCTACCTTGCAAGCGGCAAGAAGCTAGCGACAAAACGATCTTGTATTGAGGTACTCTTCAATTCTGTAGGTTTCCCACCGAACACGCTCTACATCGAAATTCAACCTGAGGAACGCATCGACCTCTTGCTCTTTGTGCGGAAGCCAGGTCGAGGTCTTGACTCTGTTCCCGTGCGGCTGAACTTCACCACTTCGGGGTCCTTTCAAGCTAAAAGCCCTGAAGCATACGAGAACATCCTCTACGACTTCCTCCATAATGACCGAACTCTTTTCCCCGATTCGTCATTTGTCCGAGAATCATGGAAGGTAACCGAAAAACTCCTCGCATTTCTTGAGGAAAGCCCACCAAGGTTGTGTCGCTACTGGGAAAACATTGTCACTCCGGAGGTTATCTTTTCGGTGAAGCGGATTCCAGACGAAATGTGCCTTGGACGACTCTGAAAAACTCGGGGTTTTCGAAATCCACGTCACTTCGAAAACCCTCACTTTCGAGGAAATGACCTCCCACGTACGCTCGGACCCGAGAATCCGTTTGGATGAGCTTCCTCTCGTTAAAGTAGAAAAGTTCTTCCGTCTCAAGACGATCTCCAGAAGAAGACACCACAGTGACTCCCTCAAGGAGACGAATGTTCCGCTGATGAAGATTGAAGAAAGCCTCCTTACTCTCTAAGACTGCTTGAACGCTTCCGTCGTCTCGAAAAACCCAGAGCTTAACCCCCCCAGTGCATTTCCCCATGGTCCCTCCTTTGTCAAGCTCCATCGTTTCAGCTTCGAGGAGGAAACGAAGCACACCCTTTTCCCATCCTCGAATACGTATTCCTTTGCTGGTAATGGGGAAGGAGGCCAAAGTCGCCCTCTTAGAAGCTCTAACCTCTTCCCCAGAGGGAGTAGAACGCAACGAGAAGGAGGAAAGGAGGGCAACAATGGCAAACCCCACCCCACAGAAAAGGAGGATGATAAACCATCTGTTACGACTCAAGCTCATAGGGCCAACAGGCAATACCTCCGTCCATCACTTTAACGTCTCTGAAGCCCGCATGTCGTAGAATGAGCGATGCCTCATAGCCCCGTAAGCTTACCGCACAGAAAGTAATAATCTCCTTGTCTTTGGGGAGCTCCTGGAGTCTTTGGGGAAGTGTGCCAAGGGGCACAAGAGTACTTCCTGGGATGCGAACCTTCTCGTATTCCTTGGGCGTCCGCACATCAAGGAGGATAAAGTCGTCACCACGCTTGCGTTTTCGTTCCACTTCATGAGGCGAGATACCGACCATCTTCCCTTCTATTTTATTTCGCAAGACATTAGCTGCTACGCAGATATTGTCAATCGCTGAAGCATACGGTGGGGCGTAGGGAAGGTCAAGACTCGAAAGGTCGTCAACCACTCCTCCGTAGTAGAGCGCTGTGGCAATGGTGTAAATGCTCTTTGTCACATCTCCACGGCCAATAATTTGGGCTCCAAGGAGCTTACCACTTCGTCGATCGGCCACGAGTTTCGTGATAACCTGCCTTGCTCCAGGAAAGTAGTGAGCTTTATCTGGGGCAGGAACAAGGGCGTACTCTGGGTCGTACCCAAGCTCTTGGGCCTGGCGAACGGTAAGACCTGTACGAGCAACAGTATACTCAAAGAGCTTAAAAATGACCGAATTCAAAGCACCCCGAAAAACTTCGTTTCCCCCTGCGATATTGATAGCCGCTACCCGTCCCTCCTTGTTCGCTAAAGATCCCATGGGCATGTACGCCGCTTTCCCACAGACAAGATTCGCAATCTCAACGCAATCTCCCACCGCGTAAATAAAGGGGTCACTTGTGCGCATGAAACAGTCTACCTTAATACCCCCTGTTTCCCCTATGGCCAGGCCTGCTCGTTGTGCAAGATCCGTGTTAGGACGAAAGCCTGTAGCTACAATGACGATGTCCGCTTCGTATGCGCCCTTGTCGGTGAGCACTCTCTGAACCACACCTCCTCGGCCCTCGAGCATTTCCACCCGCTCCCCAACCCGAACTTGGACCCCCTGGGACTGGCAGTAGCGGCGCACTAGAATTCCCATATCTTCATCAAGAATAGGGAGAATCTCTGGGAGAATCTCGATAACCGTCACCTCAAGGCCACTTTTAACTAGACTCTCGGTCATCTCCATACCGATGAGCCCTCCACCGATGATGACCGCCTTCTTAGCAAGTCTCTCTTGGATTGTCCAGCGGATTGCCTCAGCGTCTTCAATCCCATGGAGCGTATAGACATGTCCCAAATCCCTTGCACTCATTGATACTTCAGGATGCTCAAGGTCAACAGCCTTGATAAATGGGAAAGAAGGTTTGGCACCGGTGGCAAGTACCAGGTAGTCGTAAGGAAAGGTCAGGATTTCCCCAGTATCTATTCTCCGAGCTTCGACCACCTTTTTCTCCCGGTCAATTCGGATTGCCTCGGTACGATTGTACACCTTTATACCCTTGAGCTTCTCGAAGAACTCCGGATCCCGAAGCACACCCACCGGTGTTTCCATAAGCTCCCGGTACTCCTTGACTTCCCCACTTACATAGTACGGGAGACCACACCCCGCATAGGAGAGAAATTTTCCCCGCTCAAGAATAGTAATTTCCGCATCCCGATCGAGACGGCGAAGCTTTGCGGCGACTTTCGGACCACCAGCCACACCACCAATAATAACCACACGCTTCCCCACACCCACCACCCCTTTACCGGCCTCGTAGAGCCTTCACGTCGTTGTAGATTGTTCCAAGGCAGAAAAGCGATGCTCCCCCCACAAAGATCCCAAATCCCCCGAGTACTCCTCCAAAACTCCCAGTCCAAAGCACGCCAAGGAAAGGTGTGGTGGATTGGTTGAGCGCCTCCATCCAATTCCACATACCCAGAAGAACGAGGGCGGCAAAAGCAATCCCGAAACACATAGCAACAATACCCACAACGCGAAGGAAAGTGCCCATTTTTGCTCCTCCTCCTTGTTTTTTCCATTCTACCCCAAAAGTGACTCTGGAGAAAGTATTCTTGCGCTCTCCAAGAAAAGAGGATAAGATAGGGGAAAAAGAAGGGGAGCAGTCTCTTATGGGAACGGTAGATCTCTGGCGGGAAATGCGAAAAAGCCTTGATTTTCTCGCTCGATACCCTCAAACTATCCTTGCCACCCTCCTCCCAGCGTTCTTAGTCAGTGTGGCAAACTTCCTCGTGTGGGATCGAAGGTTCTCTCGAATTACGCTCCTTTTCCAGTGGGGAACGGGAATACTCCTTGTGCTCTGCGGCTTTTTCCTTGCCCTTCTTGCTCTGGGCTTAATAACTTTCCTCCTTTGGGACTTTGAGATTCGAGGCGAGGCACGCCTTCAGCGTGCCTTCTCCATGTTCTCCCGAAGGTTCCATGAGGTTGCCTTTGCTGCTCTTGTCGTTGGGTTCCTCGTAGGCTTTTTCTCATTCTGGTTCTTCTTCCCAGGGCTCGTTTTTGGGTTTCTCCTCATGTTCACCATCCCAGCAGTAGTCACCGAAGGGGATGATCCTTTCACAGCAATTCGCAAAAGCTTCCAGCTGGTTATGGAAAACCTTGGAGAATGCTTTACCTTCACAGTTCTTGCCCTTTTCCTCCTTGTTGTGGGGTACCTTCTCTTCTGGCTCTTTGGCTTCGCCACCTTTGCTGGGATCGCCATCAACACTGTCCTTGGAGGAGGGATTTTAGCGTACCTCTCGGTGTTCCTGAGTCGCTTCTACCTTGGGCTCTCGCGCTTCTGAATGGAAAATGTCGCAAGGTCAAGGACAAGCCCGTCGTAAGCTGCAATAACTGGGAGACCACACTTTTCAGCGAGGCGATCAGCAACTTCCCAGGGTCTGGCACGAAGAATCGTCATTCCAAAATGCGTGAGTATGGCAAGGCGAGGACGGATGTGGAGAAGAAGGAGCTCCACTTCGGGAACGCTCAAATGCAAAAGATCCGGATGGTCGGTCCGCTCAAGGCGTAGAGTGTGCACCACGAGAACGTCGCTTCCCTCATAAGCGGCAAAGAGCTTTTCCGTAAACTGCGTGTCAGTAATGAAGGAAACGATACCTTGGGGAAAGAAGAACTTGAATCCATACGTTTCTACGCCATGAATATGGCGCAAGGGGGTTGCGAAACGCAAGGAATCAATAACGTACTCACCACCCTCTTGGAGGACATGGATTCCCTCAAGCTGTTCCTTGAGGTACCGGAAAACCACAGGTTCCTCTCCCAAAGCGTCGCTCGGCAGGAAAAGATGCCCCCGAACCCTTGTAGCTCCCTGGGTCATGGCTTCGAGAATAACGTTCACATCGTTCGCATGATCAAGGTGGCGATGGGACAAAATCACCCCAGAGAGCGTTGCCGGATCGAGGGGAGGGCGGCTTGAAAGTGCTCGAACAAGGGCTCCAGGCCCAGGATCAAGGTGAAGTGCTATCCCTTGTGAAGCAATCCAGACCCCACCTGATGCCCGGAGCTGCTTCATAACAACAAAACGCGCTCCCGCTGTTCCAAGAAACTTTATAAAATCCCCCATCAGGGAGTACTATACCGGAAAAGGGGTGACTCGTAAAGTGACCACGCGTGTCCTCATCTTTGGGAGGCCGGGGGTTGGCAAAACAACCCTTGTGCGACGTGTCAGCGAATGTTTCCCGGGGTTCTTCCGAGGCTTCTACACCGAAGAAGTGAGGGAAAGAAACGTGCGAACCGGGTTCCACATCGTTACACTCTCTGGGGAAAGAGGAATACTTGCTATGCGGGAGACATCCTCATCCTGGCGGGTGGGGAAATACGCAGTCTTCGTCGAGGAATTTGAGAAGGTGGCATTACCAGAACTCGAAGAAGCTAGAAAACTCCACGCTCCATGCCTTGTCGATGAGCTTGGGAAGATGGAGTTCTTATCACAACGCTTTGTGGAAATCCTCAGAGCGCTCTGGGAAGAAACGCCCTTTCTCCTTGCCACAGCTTGCTTTCCTGAGATCCCTCAGGTTCGAGAGTTCCTTAGAGAGAGAAAGATACATCGATTCCTTCTAACCCCACAAAATCGGGAAGCTCTCTTGAACCAAGTAATTCAACTTGTTGCAACATTCACGAAGGGAGGATAATGCGACTTTTGAGGGAAATCTCTTCAACAATGGTCAAAGTAAGCGAGCGCGCCAAATCAATCTCCTCAACGAAGAATCCTCCTCTCCCATCAGACGTACGAACCTGCACATAAGGCCGAAACGGCAAAACAGGATTGAGGCGACTTACTACAGCCTCTCGGCCATCGGAAAGGCGCACCACGTCACCTACCTGATAAGGTGAAAGGCGTGCCACAAAGATTTGCACAACTTTTTCGTCGAGCTTATATCCCGCGTTCCCCATAAGGTACTCGATGACTTCCGCAAAAGGGAGGGCTTTCCGATACGGTCGATTTGATGTCAAAGCCTCGTATACATCAGCCACCGCAACGATTCGGGCAAAAGGATGGATTTTCTGAGAACCAAGACGCAAAGGGTATCCACTTCCATCAAGGCGCTCATGGTGTTCAAGAGGCACAAATTTCACAAGGTCTTCTACGCCTTTTTGCCCATCAAGGAGGCGCTTGGCAATCAGTGGATGTCGTTCTACTATCCGCCGTTCGGACTCGCTGAGGGAAGTGGGCTTCTTCAGGATTTCCTGGGGAACCATAAGCTTCCCAAGGTCATGGAGTAGGGCTCCAAGGCCAAGCCGTACGAGTTCTTCTCTGCTGAACTCCATAAACCTTCCGATGAACAGAGCAATAACAGCAACATTCAGGGAATGGGTAAAGGTATAATCGTCGTGGCGCTTAAGCTGGATAATAGGGACAACAAGTTCGTCATGAGCCCGAATTTCCTCAAGCATAGCGGTAAGATGCTCTTCAAGAGGCTCAAGGGACACGGGTCGGCCTTTCACCAGATCTTCCATGGTATTCTCAAGACAAGAGAGTGTCTTTGCTTTGGTTTCAAAGGACACGTCTTCTTTTGCCGTCTCCTCTCGCACTTCCTCGACAATTTCTGCAATTACCGTCTCCAGAGATCGCTGTTGCAAGCGTTTGAGGAACTGTTCTGTAACGGTTTGCCCCTGGAAAAGCAGAACACGATCGTTGTCATCGAGGAGGGTGAAGGGAATCGTCGCACCAACTTCAAGCCGGCGTACTGGTATACGAACCCTTCGAACACGCCGCGTCACCATGAGAGTTCACACCCCACAAAGGAGGTAAAATCTGAAACCTTCCCTTCTCCCTGGTACGAAAGGTATCGAGAGAGGAGAACGTCAAGTACCTTGAAGGTTTCAGGATCCACCTGTGACTCTACTACATACCCCAAGGGGATGTCAACAAGACGCCGGAGAACCTCAAGTTCCCCTCGAGAGAGGGGGAAGAGCTCTCGCGCTTGGGCCAAACAGTTGCTACACACGACACCTCCCAAGGCAATACTAAAGGAAGGAAAGGCATCGTGAAACTCCCGTCGACAACTGACACATCTTGAGAGTTCTGGAAACACTCCGAGGGCACGAGCCACATCGAGTCGAAAGCGCAAAAGCAGGGCACCAACGGCGCTTCCATGTCGCAGGAAAGCTTCCCAAAGGAAGAGAATTTCCTCAAGAATATCTTCTTCTTGCTTCTCAAAGGGGAAAAGGCGATCAACAAGGAGGAGCACATACTCTCCTGCCATCCATCGAAGCGGTACTCGTACAAGGTCCCGGAAGGCCTTTTTGATCCTCCCTTGGACAAGGAGAGGCATCCCTCGAGCGGTGTAGAGGAGGAACTCGGAAAAGGAAAAGAAATCCAAAGAGGCCCCAAAACGGTTCCCCACTTTTCGAGCACCCTTCGCGAGAGCCTGAAACTTCCCCCGCCTTCTCGTGAAGAGAGTAACAATGCGGTCAATCTCTCCAAGGTCTACTGTCCTCAATACAATGCCCTCATCCAAGCTATACCGACTCACCGTACTTTGTATCCAAAGCGGCGTAAAACTTCGTCACGTTTTCGCCAGTTCTTTTCTACCTTAACCCACAGGTCAAGATAGACCTTCCTTCCCCAATGGGCTTCGATATCCCGACGAGCTTCCTCCCCAATCTTTCTAATCATACGGCCACCCTCACCGATAACAATCTTTTTATGAGATTCCTTCTCCACGTAGATGATGGCCCTGATGTAGAGGAGAGCATCTCGCTCTTTAAACTCTTCCACCCGCACCTCAACCCCATAGGGAACCTCCTGGTGCACGTTCCACCAGACTTTCTCCCGAATGATTTCCGCAACAATATCGCGTTCAAAAGCATCTGAAACAATTCCAGGCTCGTAGTAAGGCGGATTTTCCGGGAGATATGTCACAATCTTTGCAATGAGCTCATCGATGCCTTCACGAGTTTCACAAGAAATAGCACAACGTTCAGCAAAGGGATAGTGTTCTCCCAAACGTTCGAGGATTACTCTTGCCTCTTCCTCGCCGATGAGATCTTTCTTGTTAAGAACAAGGAAAACAGGCTTAGAGAACCCAGAAAGCTTGCCCAAATACTCTTTTTCCTCCTCTTCCCGAAATGCCGGATCCGTCATATAGCAGAGCAGATCAACATCAAGAAGCGTATCTTCAATCTCCCGCATCATGATCTCTCCAAGTCGATCCCTTGGGGTGTGCAAACCAGGAGTATCAAGGAAAACGATCTGTGCCCCGTCGAGGTTCAGGATACCTTTAATAATCCTCCGCGTCGTCTGGGGTTTATCCGACACGATGGTTACCTTTTGGCCGATAACCTGGTTGAGAAAGGTTGATTTCCCCACGTTAGGCCGTCCCCAGATGGTCACAAAACCAGAACGAAAAGCCACAGCTATTCACTCCTTTGATAGGGTAAAAGTCCATGGAAGGAGTTCACGAAGCAGCTTCACCACGTACGTCCCATTGCTACTTCCTGCAACGACCTCCATGTCAACCCCAAACTCGGCTAACGCCTGTCGACAAGCGCCACAAGGAAAGCAGAAGGATACCGCGTCAGAAACGATGGCAATGGCCTCAAAAGCCCTTACTCCCTCAGAGACCGCCTTCCCAAGAGCCACTCGCTCCGCGCACAGAGTAACACCAAAAGAGGCGTTTTCCACGTTGCAACCTGCAAATACTCGACCATCCTGAGAAAGAAGGGCCGCTCCAACACGAAACGAAGAATACGGCGCATAGGCGAACTCACGGGCTTTTGCTGCTCTCCGAAGGAGTTCTTTACGTTTCCGTTCCCTTTGGTACGCCCGCAGGAGCGCTTCACCCCGCCTAAGCATCTCTTCGTACCCTTGAGGGGTACTGTCATCGTACCCAAAAAGGTGCAAAAGCCCGTGAACCACAAGGAAGGCAAGCTCTTCAGAAAGAGGGACCCCTCGGTTCTTACTCGTTTCACAGGCAACAGGCACACATACTAAGACCTCCCCCCACACCCCATCGGGATCCTCTCCGTAGAAGAAGGAAACCACATCTCCCAGGGCATCCACGTTGAAAAACTTCCGTTTCACATCCCGCATGCTCTCCTCATCAAGAAAAGCAACCACAACCTGTCCCCGGATATCTCTTCCCTCTTCTCTCATGACAAAATCAAGAAGTTCCTCAAGAAAAGACCGGGAAAGAACACGGTATTGTGTTTCATTCACCACAGTAACCTTCCCCACGATTCCCCTCCATAGTCAACTCTGGATAAGGCACTCGGGCATGGAGCATGCCGTTGAGGAAGAGAACAAAACGGTGAGCAATTCGATTGATGTCCCGAAGCGTTAAGGAGGAATCATCAAGCTGCCCATCTTCAAGGTACGTCCTGACAATGCTTCGCACCGTTACCTCCACCCGACGGGACGTAGGGTCTTTCATGCTTCGTACCGCTGCTTCAACGCTATCAGCGAGAAAGACAATGGCTTCCTCTGGTGTTTTGGGAAGAGGGCCAGGGTACCGAAACACTTCACGACTCACCTCTTTCCCTTCACTCCGCAGTGCTTTTTCATAGAAGTACCGAACAACGCTCCTTCCATGATGCGACTGAATGATGTCCTGCACCTCCCTAGGAAGGCGAAACTCCCGGGCAATCCTTAGACCGTCGCGAACGTGATTCATGATGACGAGGGCGCTAAGGTAGGGAGAAAGGCGATTGTGGATGTTCCGTTCGGGATTCGCCTGATTCTCAATGAACCATTGGGGTCGCTTGAGCTTCCCAATATCGTGGTAATATGCGCCCACTCTTGCAAGGAGCGCATTGGCCCCAATCTCCTCAGCTGCCACCTCGGCAAGGTTCGCTACGACAAGGCTATGGCTATACGTCCCAGGAGCTTCGAACATGAGTCGCTTCAGGAGAGGATGGTTGGGATTGAGAAGCTCCATGAGGCGAACGTCGGTGGTCACATGGAAAAGGTGCTCAAAAAGTGAGACGCCCCCAAGAGCTACAAGGGAAGCCATAAAGCCTCCTATCCCTCCATATACTAAGGTCACAAGTTGAAGCTTTGAGACGCTCTCGTACAAAGAAGCGAGAGCAACAGCGGCCATTCCAAAGGGGGCAAGCATTCCTCCCGCCTTGACCAAGTATCGACGCTTGAATGACCCATCGAAGAAGACAGGCAACATAAGATGCACAAAAAGAAGCATACTCCCTTCAAGATTCGTGCTCCATGCCCAGAGAAGAAGCGGGAAAAGAAGGAGCGACTCCCCAAGGGTGACCTCTCGCCCAAAAAGGGTAAGGAGGATAAGCGGGAAAGCTCCAACCACAAAAAAAGCTCCAGAAATACGGGTGGTCAAAAGACTCAAAGCAAGCACAGTAGCTAAAGCTACTGTGCGCACTAAAGGCCCTACTGAGTCGTTGAGGAAACAAGGCGCAAAACGAGAAAAGTACCAGTACTCGAAGAGCTCCACGGCCGCCACGAAGAAGAGAAGGACGACTATCCGCCAAAAGCGCCACGACCCTCCAAGCATTCCAAGAGCCTCAAGAGCCTGAAGGTGCGATGCGGTTACCACATCTCCCCTCTGAAGGATTGTCTCTCCTTGACGGATCACTCGTCGGACTGGTTCAAAGGAGGCAAGAATACGTGCTTGAAGCTCGGAAGTCCTTCTTTCGTCGATGACCGCATTCGGACGGAAAAAACGTGTCATCAGAAGCCCTGCAACCCACATGGCCTCTCCTGAGAACCCACTTTCTTCGATTCGAGCGCTCATGGCAAGGAGCACCCGAGGCGCTTCTTTGTGGGAAACAGGGTGGAAGAAAAGATGGGTGGCAAAAAGGTCATAAAGGAACCCACGAAGTGCTTCGTAGGTATCCTGAGGAGCCCCAAGAAGCCAGGATATAGTTTTCGGCGTCACGTTCCACGTCCGAGCTAAGTTTTCAATGGTTTCAGGAAGAGGTGAAAGGGATGCCCTTCGAAGGCTCTCAAGGGTAGAGAAAAATCCTTCTATCTCTTCCTCTATTTGGCGCACTAAGGTTTCGTCTACCCGGTACACCGGGGAGAGCGTAGCAAGTATCTCGTTCTTGCGCTTTTCCGTTGCCACCACATCGACAATCTCAACCGCTTCAGGAGCAACAACGTCCCGAGGGCTCACCTGCCCTTCCCGCAGAGTAACCCCCTGGAAAAGGAGGGGAACACCAAGAAAGGTGAAGAGCGTAATACCATGGAGAAGGGGATAGATAAAGCACAGGTTTCTATCTCCTCGCCATCTTCGCCTCAAAACGTTCATAGGCAAGGATGATTTTCTGCACGAGGTGGTGCCGCACAACGTCCTTTTCCGAGAGGTAGACAAAGGAGATGCCAGGAATGTCGCGAAGGATTTCCTGGACTACAATAAGCCCGGAACGCTTCCCAGGGGGCAAGTCAACCTGGGTAATATCCCCCGTGACCACCACCTTTGAACCAAAACCCATACGAGTAAGGAACATCTTCATTTGCTCGGAGGTGGTGTTCTGTGCTTCGTCAAGAACGATAAAGGAATCGTTGAGCGTTCGTCCTCGCATATATGCCAAGGGGGCAACTTCAATAATACCTCGTTCCGTGTAACGTTGGAACCGCTCGGGAGAAAGCATCTCATAGAGAGCGTCGTAAAGGGGACGAAGGTAAGGTTCTATTTTTTCTTTGAGATCCCCTGGAAGATACCCAAGGCTTTCTCCTGCCTCTACAGCAGGACGCACAAGAACGATACGACCGACTTCTTTCCTCTGCAAGGCAGCACAAGCCATAGCCATAGCAAGGTACGTTTTACCTGTTCCTGCAGGACCTATGCAGAAGGTAATATCGGAGTTTCGTACTGTTCGGACATACTGGAGCTGTCCTGGAGTTTTCGCCCGAATTGGCTTGTGGGAAGCGGTCACAAAAATGGTCTCTTCGTCTTTCCACCAGACCTTTTGTGTCTCCCGAAAGCTTACCGCCATTCGATGCAAGTCTTCAGGCGTGGGCTCCGCCCCTCCTTTGAGGAAATCAACAAGCTCTGTAAGGAATCGTTCGACAAGCCTAAGGTCTTCCTTTCCCTTTCGTCTGACAACAACTGTATCCCCTTCGATACTCACATCGACCTCAAACACACTTTCGATAACTCGCACATTTGCATCAAGGAAACCAAAAAGCTTCTGTGCTTCCTTGATGCTCCCAAGAGTAAGGCGAAACTCTTCGTTCCGAATCGATACCTCAGGAGACAAGCCCCTCTATCACCCCACTTCTAAGAGCTTTCGCACGATCTCGGACACCAACTTTCCCTCTGCCCTTCCCTCCAATCGGCGCATAATCTCCCGCATAGCAACCGAAAAGGTGGGCTTTTCTGGAAAAGCAGCGATGGTCTCCTGGATAAAGGATACGAGTTCGCCCTCAGTCATAGGAGGAGGAAGAAATTCGGTAATAACCGCCATTTCTTGCTCTGCCTGCCTAATGAGGTCTTCGCGACCAGCCTGGCGAAAATACATAAGACTCTCTTCTCGCTTTTTTATGCCTCTTCGCAAAAGCGCTACAACCTCATGTTCTTCGAGGGGAGCACGTTTTTCTATCTCGGCGTTGCGTATTTCAGCAAGCAAAAGGCGAATAGTGTCAAGACGCACTTGATCCCTCGCCTTGAGAGCTTCCTTCATCGCCTCTTGCAGGCGAGCTTTGATGCCAGAGTGGGTCATCGCTTCTTTTTCCTCCGAGCCTGTTCCCGCTTCCTTCTGCGTTCACTAGGCTTCTCGTAGCGCTCATGGCGCTTCATCTCGGAAATGATACCATTCCGCTGGCACTTCTTCCGAAAACGTCGCAACGCCTCATCAAGGCTTTCACCTTGCCCAATACGGACCTCGGTCACTGCCATTCCTCCCCTCTTTAAAGTACAACCATTATAGGTTATGGAAAAAGGACTGTCAACGAGCAGCTTGCTCTTTGGCGTACCTCATGGTAAGCTCAAGAAAAAGGATGAGGGAGAAGCTATGGAGTACTTCTTAGGGATTGATCTTGGAACCCAAAGCGTGAAGGTCGTTTGCTACGACGAAGAGGGGAATTTCGTCACTCTTGCCAGCCGCGAGTACCCAATCCTTACCCCAGCTCCAGGATACGCTGAACAGCATCCTGAAACTTGGTGGGAAAAGACAAAAGAAGCACTTCGAGAGGTCATCTCGTCCCTGCCCGAACCAAATATCCGAGCCATAAGCTTTTCAGGGCAAATGCACGGAACGGTGATGCTTGATGAAAACCTCTCGCCTCTTTATCCTGCTATCATCTGGGCAGATCAAAGAAGCCACAAAGAAGCAAGACATATTCGGGAAAAGCTTGGTGATCACCTGAGGACAATCGCTGGAAGCGATGTAGCCACTGGCTTCATGGCAGCAACACTGCTCTGGGTCCGAGAGAATCTCCCTGAGGTGTATCGGAAGACCCGATTTGTACTCCTCCCCAAGGACTACCTTAAAGTGAAAATGGGGCTCCCTCCATCAACAGACGTTGCTGATGCTTCGTCTACCCTTCTTTTCAACATCCGTTTGCGGAACTGGTCCGAGGAGATGCTTGCGCTCCTCGGTTTTGATCGCCTCATTTTTCCTCCTGCCCATGAGTCCACCCAAGTTATAGGAGAGGTGCAACAAAGCGTCAAAACGGAACTTGGTATAAGAGGGCAGTGTCTTGTCGTGGCTGGAGCAGGTGACCAACACTGCGCCGCCTTAGGCAATGGCATTACTGAAGAAGGAGAACTCCTCGTCACTATCGGTACAGGAGGGCAGGTTTTTACTCCTCTCACGCAACCCTTGGTTGATGAGAAACTCCGCATTCACACTTTCTGCCACGCTGTGCCAGGCTTTTGGCATCTCCTTGGAGCAACCCTTTGTGCGGGACTCTCTCTAAGTTGGTTTAAGAAATCGGTCCTTGATTCAGCCGCTCATGCCTTCGATTTTGGGAACCTCGACCAAGAGGCCCAAAGGGTTGAAGCAGGGTGTAACGGTCTCCTCTTTTTTCCCTACCTCATAGGTGAGCGAACTCCTTACATGGATCCACACGCCCGAGGAGCTTTTGTGAACCTCCATCTGACCCATCAACGAGGACATTTCATTCGGGCTATTATGGAAGGCGTAGGCTTTGGGCTAAAAAGCGCTGTGGCGGTCTTCCAAGAGCTTGGAGTGGAGTTTCAACGAACCGTCTTTTCAGGGGGTGGGGCACGGAGCACCCTGTGGCGAAGGATAATTGCTTCAATCCTTGATATGCCGCTTTTCACCACCCAAATCAAAGAAGAAGCCGCCACAGGGGCGTGTATCCTGGCAATGGTTGGTAGTAAACACTTCAAAAGCTTCGAAGAAGCCACCCGGAGGATTGTTACCTATACCCATCCTACCCTCCCTGAACCGAGGTGGGTAGAGGTGTACCAAGAACTCTACCAGAAATTCGCGCAGGGATACACGGCCCTGCGGGATTTCTTTCCAAAACCTTAGCTCCCCTTTCGGAACTCGTTGGAGATACGCTCAATCCGAGCGAATCGCTCAGCATCGATGTCGATATGGAAGACTTGGGCAATCACTTGAGTCCATCCGTGGATGAAATAAATCCACCCGTCTTCCACGTGGAGGTGTCGTTCTTTCGCTTGGGCAAGCGCCTGATGCATGAATTTAAGGTCTCCCCGGTAGTTGATCTCCCAAACCAAGCTATGCATAGGGAAAACACATGCATCAGTGAGTGGAGACCCTGGGCGGTCTTTCCCAAGTCCCGTAGCGTTCACGATAAGGGAGTACGGCTTTACCCGCGCTAAAACCGCATCGTTCACCTCGGGAGTTGGCGCATGAATGTACTCGGCGTCGATATCCGGGTTGATCTTCGACATCAACTCTTTCATGGCCTCAAGGCGAGGAGTACTTCGGTTAGTGACGTAGAGCTTTGTAGGCATGTTCTCCTTCTTCTTCGGGTCAAAGAGGTACGCCGCGATGGCGCGGGCACTCCCTCCTGCCCCCATAATGAACACTTCTCCCCCATGGTCCTTCCAGAAATTAGGTGGGATAAAAGCTTCCATAGCAAGGCCACTGGAGATAGGATCCTTCGCATGTCCTTCAAGGCGTCCATTGTTCTTCGAAATCGAAGAAAGCTCTCCAAAGAGCTGAGCATACGGGTCAAGATAGTCGAAGAGATCCTTTGCTGCTTCATAGAGGTCGATTTTGTGCGTCGTGACAAGAGCTCCAAGGGAAAGAGGGTCTTCCTTAATGAAGGAGACCACCTCCCGGTACACTTCCCGAGGAGCGTGAATCTCGATATCGATACCCTTAAGAACCGCATCTTTAAGCCCCAACTCTTTCGCCCAAAGTGGAAAGAGTTTCATAATCGAGGATTGAGACGTGGTAACACCGATAAAATACATGGTCGGTTGCGTTGCCTTCTCAGGAAGCCGAAAACCCATATTCTACCCCCCTATTCTCGAGGTTTCCATTTTGGGTTATCCCGTACAACAACCTTTCCATCCTCTTCAAGAACAATCTTAGGAAAACCAGTTTCCTCAATGGTAGCGTAATCGTGTCCTGCATCCGCGGGGAAAATACAGTAGAAGATCAGGGGTTCCTTCCCCACATTGACGGAACGGTGCGACCAGAAAGGGGGAATATACGAAGCAGTCCCAGGATACATTGGGAGAACCTCACATTCCCCCTGTGGTGAGGCCATAATGAGTCGTCCCTCACCCCGAAGGCAGAAGTAAATCTCAGCAGTATCGAGCTTCTCATGAAGGTGCCCTTTGGTCAAGAAAAACTCCTGTCCTACCTTCCCAGGATAGATGACAGTTGTACAGTGAGCAAGGTGCCCAGGTTCCTCAGGGATTTCCGCGTACATTACTTCGTACACTAAGGGATCGTCCTCTCGAAGCATTGCCTCTGCAGCATCTTGATCCTGAAAGATATACTTTACATCGCTTAAACGACGGACCACTCGCTTCCCTGGCTTCAATTCTCCAGTGGCAAAATCCACAAAGACGTTAAAGGGTTTCATGGACCATCTCCTTTCTTTCTTCACGGAATAAGGACAACTTTCAAAGCATCCTTCCCCTCCATAAGCCGTAGCCCGTCTTCAATAGCTTCAAGGGGAAGAGTATGGCTTACAAGGTAGGAAAGGTTCAGCTGTTTCTCCACAAGGAGGTTAAGGGCAAGGCGTACGTGAGAGTTATTTGAACGGGTTGTTCCGGTCACCAGAAGCTCTTTGTAATGAATGAGATTTGTGGCCAGAGGTACCTCGGGAATGCTCGGAGGAAGACCTCCGAAGAAGTTAATTCGTCCGAAAACCCCGGCGACTTCTAGTGCTTCTCTCTGGGCGTCAGGGGCTGGAGCAGCCACAACAACTACATCCACATCCTGAAGGACATCTCGAACCTTTTTCTCTCCCACAGTGATTGTTCGAGCTCCCCGTGCAGCAGCCCTCTCCAAGCGGGAGGGACTAATGTCAGCCACCCAAATCTCTTTAGCCCCAGAAAGACGCGCAAGCTCAAGGAACATGAGACCTATTGGTCCTGCGCCGTAGATAAGGACCACGTCTCGGAAAGTGACCGAAAGGGGTAAAAAGCCATGAACCACACAAGCCAAAGCCTCCACAAAGGAAAACTCGATAGGATTCGCCCCAGATGGCAGGGGAAAGACATTGCCTTGGCGCACCGCCGCCTCAGGGACACGCATGTACTCAGCAAATCCACCGTCTTCGGTAATTCCCAAGGCTTTTCCAAAAGGGCAGTGGTGTTGCGCCCCAGCAACACAGAAGCGACATTTGCCACAACCATAATTTGGGGCAACAAGAACAAGCATCCCCTCCTTAAGGTCCGCCACATCGGCACCGACCTCAACAATTTCCCCAACGACTTCATGCCCCAGAATACGTTTTGTCCCCTCTGGAATAGACCCGTGCCCTCTTCGGGCAATTCGAAGATCCGTTCCGCAGAGACTTGCTGCACGCACTCGAAGGAGAATTTCGCCCCGTCCAATTCGCGGAATGGGAACATCGACAACCCGTACTGCCGGGGGATAGGAAAAAATCGCTGCCTTCATCGTTCTCTCCTTTCCTTACCGCACGAGCGCCTTAAAACGCGTCATCACATCGTTCATCTTTTCCATCGTCTCAAGATAGAAGGGGAGAAACTCTTGGTACTGTCGGTGGAGCTTTTCATCGGGTTCGAAAACCGCAACTTTCGAAACCGAGGTGAACGCCTTTTCTTGGAGATTCGAAAAGACTCCCACTGCAAATCCTGCCACCATCGCCGAGCCCCAAATAGAGAATTCTTCTCGGTTCAACGTCACATAGGGTATACCAAGAATACTTGCCTTGAGGCGATTCCAGAAAGAAGATTTTGCGCCACCACCAATGACTCGAACTTCGGAAAAATCCATCTCTGGCATGAGTTCCCGTAAAACCTTAAGGTAAAAAGCGTACTCAAAAGCAATGCCTTCAAGAATGGCAAGGAAAAGGTGCTCCCGAGTGTGATCCCAGCTGAAGCCTGCAAAGACTCCCCGAAGGTACGGCTGTGTAGGACAATTCCTTCCCCGAAGATGGGGCAAGAAAACAAGCCCTGAGGGGGGACTGACGTTTTGCTCAACCTCTTCATTGATACGGGCAAAAGCATCGGGCAGCGAAGCGAAATCCCTGAAGAGCTCATTCTTTGCCCACTCTATATCCATACCTCCTCCGTTAATGTACGCCATGGGGTAGTAGTACCCCTCAAGGACAGAGCGAGGGAAAAGGAGAGTTTTGTACCGTACATCGGGAACGAAACGATCCACCAAAACGGCAAAACACGATGCTGTTCCAGCAATGTCAAAGGCAATACCAGGTTTCACTACTCCTGCCCCTAAAGTATTCGCTGCTTGATCTCCGCATCCTGCAACAACAGGAATGCCTGAGGGAAGACCCATAGCTTTTGCCCATTCATCTTTAAGGTATCCCACAATCTCCCAGGGCGAAACAATGCGAGGCATCTTCTCTTTCTCAATATCAAAAAGTCCAAGAATTTCCTCATCCCAGTTTTTCGTTTCGAGATTAGCAAAGCAGGAAAAGTGAATATACGTGTAGTCAATGTATGTCGCGTCTCCTTTAAGCCCTGCAAATTTCTGCGCTATCCAGCAAGCTGGAACAGTAAACTTCACAATACGCCGGTACACTTCTGGATACTCTCGTTTCCACCAGAGTATTTTAGGCCCGTGGTTTATACTCGGCCCCATACCAGACCTACGGATAATAAGCTCTTCAGCTTTTCGCTTCATCTCCTCAGCATATGGGGCAGAGCGAATATCGAGCCAAGAATCGTATGGAGTTGCCGCTTCCCCCTCCGCATCCACTCCCATAATGCCCGCCATCTGGCCATCGAGAGCCAGAGCAAGGATATCCCTCGGATGTACCCCACTTTTCTCCACAACTTCCTTCACGGTACGTACCACGGAAAGGAGCATCTCTTGAGGATCCTGCGTGACACTCCCATCTTGACCGTAGATAATGTTCGAGCTCTCCCGAGCAACAGCTAAAACGTTTCCCTCAGTGTCAAAAATCCCAGTCTTCGTGGCCGTCGTCCCAAGGTCGCATCCGATGAGAAAGGCCACACTTACCACTCCTCCACTTCGACCGGCTTCCCAAGAGCCAGGGATGCGTGCCCCGCCTCGACAATTCGCACCACTCGAAGTCCATCCTCAAGGGATGGAGTGGGTGTTGTATCGGCAAGGATAGAATGAATAAAGGCTTTAAGCTCCTCAAGGTACCCTTCTTTAAAACGCAGAGCCCAACCAGCTTGAGTATCACGGACAGCTTTTTTGTCAAGGGTATAGAGCACAGGACCCCTTCCCTCAGCCTCACCGATCCGAATCATACCCTTGGTTCCCAAAATCTCCATCCGTGCATCGTAGGCGTATCCTACCGGACACCCTCCGTCCACAATACCAAAAGGACCATCACAGAAGGTGATGATGAGCAGATAATGATCGTAGAAATCGGGAAAAGATTCCCGTGCCTCAGGAGACTTGAAATTCCTTGCCTCCATAAAGACTCGTAGAGGCTTCTTTTGGGCAAACCACAAAACAGCATCAATGTCGTGTGACGAAACTTCGGCGAGCATCCCTCCGCTTTTTGCCCGATCCCAAATCCAGGAGGGAGGAAGACCAGGACCTCTCCCCGTCGACTTTATGAACACAAGGTCACCAATGGCCCCCTCTTGTACCATCGAAAAGGCTTGACGAATCTCCGGATCGTATCGACGCATGAAGCCAATCTGGAACTTTACTCTCGCTTCTTCAACAGCTCTTTTCATCGCCATTGCTTCCTCAAGGTTTTGTGCAAGAGGCTTTTCACAGAAGATGTGCTTCTTAGCACGTGCTGCCTGTTCAACTATGCCACGATGCGTGAACGTCAAGGAAGCGATACACACCGCATCAAAAGTTTCTCTTTCTAAGGCCTCTTCAAAAGAGGTATAGTATTGAACACCGAGTTCCTGAGCCGCTTCCTTCGCTTTTGCTTCATCCACGTCCACAACCGCCTTGAGCTCTCCTTCGGGAATGTAGTGCACAAGGTTCCGCCCATGTACCATTCCAGCACGCCCTGCTCCGACAAGAACAAAAGATACCTTCTCCATAATCTCCCTCCGTTTTCAGTCTCGCACGATTCTCCTACGCCACTGGTCGAAAACCACAACAGCAACGATCAAGAGTCCGTTGACCACCCGCTGCCAGAAAGGCTCAACATTAAGAAGATTCAGACCATTCGAGAGGACCCCCATAAGGATTGCTCCTACAAGGGTCCCAAAGACCGATCCCTTACCCCCAAAAAGATTCGTTCCACCGATTACCACAGCAGCAATGGTCTGAAGCTCAAGACCCTCGGCCATAAGGGCGTTTGCTGAGTTCATCCGCCCCACGAGGACAAGCCCTGCAAAGCCGCAGTACAACCCAGAAACGCCGTACACAAGAATCTTAACACGGTCCACATTAATCCCCGCAGCTCGCGCCGCTTCCCGATTTCCGCCAACTGCATACAATGAACGACCAAAGGTTGTACGGTTGAGAATGAACCATGTTGCAGCAACAACAAGAAGGGCAAAGATCATAGGGACAGGAATACCACCAAGGTGGCCACTCCCAAGCCACACAATACTCTCCGGGAGGTACCCCGCAAGCTTTGTCGCCGTAAAGTGTGAGGGAACCGGAAGCCCACCTGTGATGAGCAAGGCAATACCTCGAACCGCTCCAAGCATTCCCAAGGTAGCAATGAAGTCCGGAATTTTCCCCTTAGCAATAATGGCCCCATTTGCCAAACCAGCAAGAGTTGCGAAAAAAAGACCCAAAAGTGCCCCGCTAGCGAAGGGCCACCCCCAGTAACTCATAGCTACTGCAGCAAGACATCCTCCAAGGGCTAACACTGAACCCACAGAGAGGTCAATGCCAGCCGTGATGATGACCATAGTTTGCGCTGAGGCAACGATGAGTACAACTGCGACCTGACGAAAAACGTTAAGCCAGTTACTCAAGGTGAAAAAATACGGAGAAAGGATTGCAAAAACCCCACTTAGCGCGATCAGTCCCACAAGGGAGCCGCCTTTTAGAAGAAGGCTTATCAAGTCTCCTCCACGCCAAGCAAGCACTCTGTGCTGAGACACTTGCAAACACCCCCTTCAGGAAACCCCGCTGGCTACAGCAAGAAGCGTCGTTTTATCCACCTCTTTTGGGCGATCGAAAATACGGATGATGCGACCATTCCGCATAACAGCGATCCTATCTGCCACTTCGATAGCCTCCACCGGTTCAGAGGTGATGTACAGAACGGTTAATCCTTGCCGAGCAAGATTGCGAACCATTTCTCGAATTTCGAATTTCGCACCTACATCAATTCCACGAGTTGGTTCATCCATGATGAGCAGCTTTGGCTTTCGTGCCAACCAACGAGCAAGGAGAACCTTTTGTTGATTTCCTCCGCTCAGATAGAGAACTTCTCGGAAAACAGTTGGGGTCTTAATGCGTAGGGAGCGAACAAAATCCTCCGCAAGACGTGTCTCTTCCCGAATACGAAGAATCCCTCGCCGTGACACCAAAGAAAGAACAGCTAAGGTAATGTTTGCAAAGACCGGAAGCTCGTACACCAGGGCATTCCGCCGATCTTCGGGAAGATACCCAATTCCCAAGGCGATAGCTTCTTGCGGACTGCGGGGCCGAACAACACGTTCTCCGAGCATCATTTTCCCTTCGGCATGCTCAAGTCCAAAAAGGCCCCGAGCCAAAGTCGACCGCCCCGAACCTACAAGGCCGAAGAGCACAAATACCTCACCTTTTCGAATCTTTAGCGTAACGTCCCGTACAAATCCACCAACCGAAAAACCCTCAAGGGAAAGGGCAAAAGCTGCGTCTGCATGATCCCCGTCGTGAGCTATTTCGGTAAAAGCCACTGGTTTTCCCGTGAGATACTCAAAAAGCATTCGTTCATCAAGACGACAGGCTTCCTCGGTGATCACCTTCTGGCCATCCCGAAGCACCGTAATCCGGTCAGCAATACGCAAAGCTTCGTTGAGCTTATGAGAAATAAAAATGATGCCAATACCAGTCTTTTTAATCTCAGAAATCAACTCAAAGAGACGATGAACCTCATCCTCACTCAGCGCTGAAGTAGGTTCGTCAAGAAGGAGTAAGCGGACGTTTGGACGGCTTATCGCCTTGAGAATTTCCACCATTTGTTGTTCCGCTACGCTCAAAGAACCCACTGGGGTTCTCGGGTCTTCCTGAATACCAAAACGCTCAAGGAGACGTCGTGTTGCAGAGACAATCGCTCCCCAATCAACCTGAACGCCTCTTTTTGGCCATCTCCCAAGAAATATGTTCTCCGCAATACTCAGGTAAGGCACGAGGGAAAGCTCCTGTTGTACAAGAGCAACTCCAGCGTTCAGAGCATCTCGGGGGGAAAAGAAGTGCACCGGTCTCCCATCAAGAAGGATTTCTCCGCTGTCTTTGGGAATGATACCACTTATGATTTTCATCAAAGTACTCTTTCCCGCCCCATTTTCCCCAAGGAGCGCGTGCACTTCGCCCGGGAGAACGTCCATGCTTACCTTGTTGAGAGCTCGCACCCCAGGGAAGGACTTACTCACATCACGGACTGAGAGGACAGGAAACGACATCACCATACGGTGTAGCCTCCATCAATACTCAAAACCGCACCAGTCGCGTATCCTACGCGGGGTGAAGCAAGAAAGAGGATTGCTGCCCCAATCTCTTCAGGTTTACCAAGCCTTCGAAGTGGACGGGACTCTTCAAGACGCCGACGCGCACCTTCAGGATCTTTTTCTCTTTTAAGCGCCTCTTCCACAAGAGGCGTGTACGTCGTCCCAGGGCACACACAGTTCACCCGAACGCCAAAAGGTGCAAAGTCCACTGCACAGCTTTTGGTGATGGAAATAACCGCTGCCTTCGTGAGGTTATACACCATTTGATTCGCAATGGCAACAAGTCCAGCCTCTGAGGCAACGTTCACGATAACCCCGTCTCTTTTCTCCACCATGTGTCTTCCCACGCTTTGCGTACAGAGAACAACTCCCTTCACATTGATGTCTACAAGCCGCTCAAAATCCTCTTCTTTGAACGCCAACACATCACCCTTTGCATAGACCCCAGCATTGTTCACCAAAACATCAACAGTTCCAAAACGCTTGATAACTTCTTCAGTCATCCGAGCAACGCTTTCTCCACACGCAACATCAACCTCATAAAACGCTGCGGTGTATCCCCTCGCGGTAAGCTCGTCCTCGAGCTTTTTCCCCCTTACTGGGTCAACATCGGCAATGACAACCTTTGCGCCTTCTTCAGCAAAAAGGCGTACCGTAGCCTCACCAATGCCAGCCCCTCCACCGGTGACAATAACAACCTTTCCCGCAAATCCAAGGTCCAAAGAACGTCACTCCTTTCAAATGGCCCCCTTGCGGGGGCCAACATCTTCCTTACTTCTTCTCAAGATATGCTTTCTTAATGGCTTCCCAATCAATTGGTTCGAGGTAGGGATTCGGATAGAACATGTCAGCATTTCCTTGCCATTCGGTCCGTGGACGAATGTCTACAAACTGCGGCACCTGATCCTTAAGACCCAGCGCAAGCATCACAGCATACTTTGTACCATACCAACCCCACTCTGGGAAGCCGTGCCAAGTCTCAGCAATGAGTCGTCCTTCTCGAATCCGTTCCACCGACTCAGGAGTCCCATCGTTTGTGAAAATCTTGACCTCTGTTCTGCCAAGACGCTCACAGGTGAGCATTGCTCCAAGACCCATCTCGTTTGAAGCCGCCCAGATGAAGTCAAGTGTGCCTTTTGGATTTGCAGCAAGGATGTCTTCGGTAACCTTGATAGCTTTTTCTCTATTCCAGTCTGCAGGAAGTGTGGTGACAATCTTGATGCCCGGGAACTGGTCGATAACCGCATGGAAACCACGAAGCCGAGCCGTGGAGAAGAATCCACCAGCAATACCCTCGATGATTGCTCCGGTGGCTTTAATTTTGTCCTTAAGGTTGGCAATAACCTCAGGAGTGTAGAGCTTCTGCCAGAACTCAAGGTCCAGGAAGGTTTCTGGAGCTACGTCCACTTTCTCTCCCTCACCGAGGACTCCTGGACCACCGAAGTAGTCAACCACTGCGTACGCCGAGATTGTTCCCGCTACTGTGTTATCAAAACCGATGTAGCAGTCTACATCAACTCCCTCAATAGGTTCAAGAAGGTTCACCACGATAACTGGAATACCAGCCTTTTTCGCTTCTTGGAGCGCTGGTTTCACCACCTCAACCTCAATAGGCGAAATAGCAATCACGTCAACTTTCCGCTGAATGAAGTCTTCGATGATGGCTATCTGATCAGCAAATGCGGTATGGGCAGCAGGGGCACGGGTGATGATTTCTACGTTAATCCCGTGATTTCGAGCATCCGCTGCAGCTTTTTCAAAGAAGTCCGTTGCGGTTTTGAAAACTCCTGTGATATCCGGTGGAGTCCATCCGATGGTAATCTTTGGAATATCTTCTCCCCACACGGCCATGGTAACACCAAGCACAAGAAGGAACACAAGGAGCACACCGAAACCACGCCGCATATCCTAAAACCTCCTCTGGTGTTTATTTTTTGCCCCCTTAAAGGGCAAAATGCCGCCTCTCAAGATCCCGAAGAAACGCAAGACCCTCCCGAAGGAGCACATCGCTTGATGGAGCCATCTTCCGCCAAATGCATGTTCCTGCTCGCATAGAGTCTGAAACCTCGACAAATGATTCCATCCCTACGATGCCCCTGTACCCGCTTTCTGCAAGAGCTCGAAAGATTCCATCCCAGTCCACAGTTCCAGTACCAGGAATACCCCTATGGCTCTCGCTCAGGTGGTAATGGCAAAGATAAGGAGCAGCCTTTTTCGTGGGAGTGTAGAAATCGTTCTCCTCGATATTCATGTGGTACGAATCAAGGTGAATTCGAACGTTTGGTTCCCCCACCATCCCAAGGAGCTCAAGGGCCTGATCGCACGTGTTGATGAGAAAGGACTCATATCGATTCACAGGCTCAATGCCCAAAATCAGTCCGAACTCCTGGGCTCTTCGAGCGACTTCCCGCAACACTTCAGCAGCGCGTTCGAAATACTCTCGACCCGGGAAAGTGGCAATTCGTTTTCCCAAAGCTCCATAGATGACTCCCGAAAGACTTAGGGCTCCCATCTCCGCTGCAACTTCAACACAGCGCATAAGGTATGCAATACCCCTTTGGCGAATGGCAGCTTCAGGAGACGAAACGTCAGTGTCCTCAGAGAGAACGGTAGAAGTCACCAAAAGAAGACCAAGTTGTTCGGCTTCTTTCCGAATCGCCTGGGGTTCTATCTCCTCAAGATCCATGAGAGGAACCTCAAAAGCATCAAACCCAAGCTCTCGGGCCTTCGCAAGAAGGCACAGAGCACTACGCGTCCACCTTGAGGTCCAAGCATAGGCATGCACAGCGTAACGAAGTGCTCCCATAACTTAGCTCCTCAAAACTTTCACCCTAACCTTCCCTTTGTCCCCTCGGAAACGGGAAATGAAAAGGTCAATGGGTCGGTCTTGCACATCGTACGTCACGTTCTCAAGGAGGAGTATTGGTGCCCCAGGGTCAATGCCAAGGAGTTTCGCATCAAGATCTG
>JANXBI010000039.1 GCA_025060675.1 Candidatus Caldatribacterium sp. | reverse complement strand
GGGTGCTCAAGAAGGCGGCTTGTTTCGTTCCCTCCTTGCTCCCATCCCTCAGGAAGAAACCCTCGTTCTTTTTGGGGAAGCACGGTTTGTAAGGATTCCCTCGCTGTGGTTACGGGTTTCCTTAGGCACAGGACCCACTTTGGGGGATGGAGCCTTTTGGAGTTCAGGTTGGTACTTACTGATTCTCCTTCCCCTCTTGGGAAAGCACCCTGGGAACAGGCGTTGGTAACCGAGCTTCATCCTCCTGCTTGTTCCCATTTCTTGTAGAACTCCAGGTACTTCCCCGAAACCACGTGTTCCACCCACTCCCAGTGTTCCAGGTACCAGGAGATGGTCTTTTCAAGCCCTTCTTGGAAGGTTATCTCAGGGTGAAATCCAAGTTCCCGCTCAATCTTTCCTGTGTCCAGGGCATACCGACGGTCGTGTCCTGGCCGGTCGGTGACGTGGCGGATGAGCCCCTCGTGGATTTTCGGGTCCTTCGTCTTTTCCTGGAGGATTTTGAGAATCATCCGTACCACTTCAAGGTTCTCTTTCTCCTCTCCAGAGCCGATGTTGTACGTTTCCCCAGGCTTTCCCTGGAGGAGTACTACCTCAAGAGCTCGGCAGTGGTCAAGGACGTAAATCCACTCCCGTTTTTGCTTTCCATCCCCATACACAGGGAGTTCCCGGTAGTGCAGGGCATTGTACACCATGAAGGGAATGAGCTTTTCTGGGAACTGGTACGGTCCGTAGTTGTTCGTACATCTTGTAACAACCACCGGAAGTCCATACGTCACAGAGTACGCTTGGGCAAGAAGGTCTCCCGAAGCTTTACTCGCTGCGTAAGGGCTTCGGGGACAGAGGGGATCGCTTTCTTTTGCTTTTCCTTCAAGGATTTCCCCATAGACCTCATCGGTGGAGATATAGAGGAATTTCTTGTGAGCGGTGTCTTTCCCCCACACCCTTCGGGCCACATCAAGGAGCACCTGAGTACCTAAGACATTCGTCCGTATGAAGGTGTCAGGGTCCTCAATAGAGCGGTCGACGTGAGATTCGGCAGCAAAATGGACGACCGCATCCGGGGCAAACTCTAGAAAAGCCCGCGTCACAGTCTCCCGCTCGCAGATGTCTCCCCGGAGGAAGGTGAAGCGCTTCCGCTCTTCCTCCCCAAGGTCAGCAAGGTTCTCCAAGTTCCCCGCGTAGGTAAGCTTGTCAAGCCCTACAATCACCCAGTCCCGGTGCTTGCTGAGGATGTAGTGGACGAAGTTACTCCCGATGAATCCACAGCACCCAGTGACAAGGAGTCTCACAGGAATCCTTCCCTCCTCAGAAAGCGTTCCGTCCCCTCCTCCCAGGACGGGAGAATTATGCCCGCTGTCTCCCAAAGGCCGAAGGGGTCAAGGACCGAGAAGCGGGGACGGCGGGCAGGGAGGTTGAACTCTGCGAGGGGGGCTCCTTCAAGGATTCCTTTCCACCCCACGAGCTTGAGGATGTATGCTGCCCACTCGAAACGGCTTGCTGGATTCCCACTCACATGAAAAAGACCCAAAGCCCCCTTTTCCATGAGGGAGAGGGTGGCGGAAGCCAAATCCTCTACGTAAGTGGGAGCACTCACCTCGTCCTGGGCAATCCTAAGCTTCTCCTGGTCCTTTGCCCAGAGGAGGACTTTTTTTGGGAAATTCATGCCACCGGCTCCAAAAACCCAACTCGTCCTAATGAGGAGCCACTTCCCTGCCAAAGATACTTCCCGTTCTCCAAGGAGCTTGCTCTCTCCATAGCGGTTTATGGGGTTGGGAACGTCAAAAATAGTGTACGGTGCCCCTTTCTCCCCGTCGAAGACGTAATCGCTTGAGAAGTGGACAAGGACTGCTCCACATGCTTCAGCAGCCAAAGCCAAGTATCGAACTCCAAGGCCGTTGACTAAGTATGCACGTTTCCACTCCCGTTCTGCCTCATCAACCCGGGTGTAGGCGGCGCAGTTCACAATATGGGTGAAACGTCCCCCTAAGACAATTTCCCGGACTTTAGCAAAGTTTGTGATGTCAAGGTCCTCACGACCTAAAAGGACAAAGGGAATACCCCGCCTCTCCAAAAGCTCTCCAAAGGCTCTCCCAAGCTGCCCTTTCCCTCCAGTCACGAGAACCCGCATTTTACCCACTCCGTAAACCTTGGCCATCTTTTATCTTTCTCCGAGAGCAAGGGTTCCTTAACCCCTGCCTCCTCAAGGGGCCAAGGAATTCCCAGGGCTTCATCTGCCCAGAAAATCCCTCCCTCGCATTCTGGGTGGTAGTACTCAGTGACCTTGTAGAGGACATCGGCCCATTCACTGAGGACAAAGAACCCATGGGCAAATCCTGGAGGGACGTAGAGCATGAGGAAGTTTTCCTCGGAGAGTTCTACGCTCCACCACTTCCCAAAAGTTGGAGAATCTCGGCGCAGGTCCACAACCACATCGAAAACCCTTCCCCGAACTACCCGGATGAGCTTTCCCTGGGGAAAGGGATTTTGGAAATGTAATCCCCGTAGCACTCCGCGCCTCGAACGAGAATGGTTCTCCTGGACAAAAGAAACTCCAGGGAGAAGCCTTTTGAAATCCCTCTCACTCCAGCTTTCTAAGAAAAAGCCCCGAGAGTCCGTGAAAACCCTAGGTCGGAAGAGTACCACCCCAGAGAGCGGTGCTTCTTCTGGCGAGAACTCCCCCATCTTCATGCCTCCTCCAGGGCAAGATCCATGAGGTAGCGTCCGTACTCACTCCCCTCCATCTTCTTCCCTAAGGCGAAAAGCTCTTCCCGTGTGATATACCCCATCCGGAAAGCTACCTCTTCCACACATCCAATGAGGAACCCTTGCCGCTTTTCCACGGTGGCTACGAAGTTAGCCGCTTCCAACAGCCCTTCTGCTGTTCCCATATCGAGCCAGGCAAAGCCTCGTCCAAAGAGGATGACCTCAAGTTCTCCAAGTTCCAGGTAAATGCGGTTTAAGTCAGTAATCTCAAGTTCTCCTCGTTTGGAGGGTTTTAGGGTTTTCGCAAAGTCCACCACCCGCTCATCGTAAAAGTACAGTCCTGGGACAGCGTAATGGGAGCGAGGGTGCTCTGGCTTCTCCTCCAAGGAGAGTGGTTTCCCAGAAGAATCCACCTCCACTACCCCGTAGTTCCTCGGGTCCCGAACAAAATACCCAAAGATGACCGCACCCCGCTTTAGAGAAGCTCCTCTCCGGAGCATACTGCTGAATCCTTGTCCGTAGAAGAGGTTGTCCCCTAAAATGAGCATGGCCTTGTCTCCTGCGAGGAACTCTTCCCCCACAAGGAAAGCGTGGGCTAGCCCCAGGGGTTTCTCCTGTACCGCGTAAGTAATTCGCACCCCAAGATGTCCCCCATCGCCAAGGAGTCGCTCGTAACTTGGGAGATACTCAGGGTTTGTAATGAGGAGGATTTCCCGAATGCCTGAGAGGAGCACCACTGAGAGGGGGTAGTAAATCATGGGCTTGTTGTACACCGGGAGGAGTTGTTTACTCACCGCTTTAGTGATAGGGTAGAGCCTCGTTCCATAACCTCCAGAGAGGATAAGGGCTTTCATGGTGACCTCCTGCTGTCCCGCATCTTATTGTGTGCAGAAATGCTCTCGATGCGTTTCCTATACGTCTCTATCTTATCAATGTGACCTAATTTTTCATATACGTCGCAGAGGTTTTGCAGAGCGTCAACATGCTCTGGGTCTATTGTCAAGCATCTGTGCAGGTTATGTAAGGCGGAAGCAACATTTCCCTTGAGGAAGTAGAGCACGCCGAGGTCGTTAAAGGCAGTGGCCCAGTCGGGGAAAACGGTGGTGAAAGCCTCGAGAAAATCGATGGCCTCGTTGAGGAAACCCTTAGTTACGAGTTGTTGAGCCGTTTGGTACTGTACCTCCGGGGATGGTGGTAAGAAGCTTTGGGACTGGGTTTCACGGAGAATAGGGTAGAAATAGAACTTTCGGGGGGTAAGCCGAAGGTTCTCAAGGCTTTGCAATTCTTGGTGCGCTTTTTCGATGCAGCTTCGAAGCGATTCTTTCTGTTCCTCATGGAACGGGAATGTTTCCAGCCAGCGTTCGAAAGTCACACGTACATTGGTCAGCGCGGTTCTGTAGAGGGATGCCTCCTGGAGAAAGCCAAGGTTTTTGCTCCTCGTTATAAGGTAGTACCATGATTGCACGAGGTAGAACATATTTTGGGGATTCCTCTGAGCTTGCTCGCGGTGTTGCCTGAATAAACTCAGCGGCTGAGCAATGTATATCGCATCTCCTTGGGAAAGAAGGACAAGCCACATCACAATATCACCTATGCCAGGTTGGCCATCATAGAACCTCTTGAAGTTTTCCACAAAACCCTGGGGATCCTCTTTACGGAACATAACCGTTGTAGGTTCACCGATGACGTTTGTGAGACCTGCAAGCACAATATCACCCAGGTCAAAACCTCGAATATAGGCGTCCTTTGGAACTAAGAGGCGGGTATCTGGCGTGTCGGGCAGAATGTTCCCTCTTTCGTCGATTCTGTCCCTTTTACTCGTTACGAGGCTCACCTTTGTTCCATACGCCTCCATATAACTTACCATGGTCTTCACGCATTGGGGTAAAAGGATATCGTCATCATTAAGGTACTTAATGTACTTTCCAGAAGCATACAAAAGGCATTGGATATAGTTGTTCCAGGCCCCGATATTTTTGGGATTTTTAAAGTACCGTATGCGTTCATCGCTGAACGACGCGACGATTTTTTGAATTTCTTCACCGCCTGAGTCGTCAGAAACAACAATTTCAAAGTGCGAGTATTTCTGGTTCAAGGCACTTAGCAGAGCCTCCTTAAAGAAACGAGGGTTATAGGCAGGTATACAAATACTCACCAAGGGGATTTCTTGCTGGTATTCGGGACTCTCCTTCATGAACTCTACTACCAAGGACTCCGGGCAGCGTTCTAAGTTACGGAGTTCGGGAAAATCGCTTTCACCAGCCGATTTACGTCGAAGGATAAGGAATCCAGCAAGGTTTCCCACCATCCTCAAATCTTCAAAGTCGTAGACATGCTGGTATCCCTGTTCCCGCATGGCGACGTTAAGCATGACGCAGCGATTGGGTATCCACTCGTAGTGGAATCGGTGGAACCAATCAGTACTTTGCCAAGCGTCCTCAATGTATCGTTTCACGATGGTGCTCAGGTCAGAAGTGGCAATACGGCACACCCCCCCTGGTTTGAGCACCCGATACGCTTCCTTTAAGAAGAGGATGCCTTCATCACGGGTTAGGCGCTCTATGAAATGCTCTACAAAGATACGATCTACGCTTTCGTCGGGAAAAGGAAGACCCTTACGGACATCTATCTGGAGGTCTGGGTGTCCCTCGATATCGATGTTGATGAAACCTTTAAGCATTCTGTCACCGCAACCAATGTTGAGTTGCAACACCGTCCCAACCTCCTGTGAGGTAAAAGCACACGTGCATGAACTCTAAATTTTTTCTACTTTCGAAGGCCCGGCACTGGCTTCGTGGAACGTACCGGAGAACATGCATTCGTTTTGCGACCTTCAAAGCTCGTGGGTACTTCTTCCAAGGGTTGAGCTTTTCCCGTCCACTTCATGTTTTTGTCTCCAAGATGAAGAGGGGTCGGTTGAGGAATTCTCCTAAGGAATCATCCCGCTGAATATTCTTCTCGTTCAATGGACGATACACCACTTGTTCACCATCTTTTTCCGGAATGCCTATGCTCAAGATGCGCCAATGTTTTTCAGTCCCCTTGCGGATGTACTCAATCATTTCAGCTTTCGTGCCATGTTGGAAAAGGAGTAGGTTTCGGTTGCCCTTCCAGCAGAATCCCATCTGGAAGGCCAAGTGTTTAGTGCAGGCAGAAAGAGCGTTGAGGTAGGTAAGTATTTTCCTTTTTGCACAATCTTTGCTTATACCTTTGTTACCAAAGTCCTCTCCGACGTGGTGCAATACATTTAAAAGGAGCGTGAAATCGTATCTCTCCTGTGGTGGTTTGTCGAAGGGGAAGTAGGTCCTGTGAATGACGATGCGCTCTTTTAAATTCAGCAGCTCTGCAAGTATTTCCACAAATGTTGCACAAACTTCGCTTCCCTCGTAGTACACTACTTGCCGAGCCCCGTGGAAAATCATCTCAAAGGTAAAAAAGCCTATGTTGCCCCCAATATCGAGTACCCTTTTCCCAGAGGGATTGTAGTGCTCGAGGATGAATTGGAGGCGTTCTTCCTCGAAGCGTGGTTTCGTGGGCAGGAGGGTGAGTCCTATCAATTCCTGAACCACTTTCGGAATTCTCTGGTATTGACCGTGCTTTTCTGCGCTTTGATAGAGCTCAATGAGTTTTCTCTTGACATCCTCCATGCTTTATCCCCGTACTTCCTGCAAGAATATGCCTATTGTGTCGTCACGCAAATAGACATCTCCTTGCAGCCATTGGTCATACTCGTCCAGAAACTGTTCCTTATTATAGTTGTGGAAGGCGAGACTCTTGCCCGCCCTCCTATCTTCAACGATGCCCCCGCTCCAGAAATAAGGCACCCCTATTTTGTATGCACTTTGTGAGAATTCTTGCACAAGCTCAAGATCCTTGGCCCAAAGCGAGAATAAATCCATCCCCGAGTCATTGATGAGTTGTGACGGGCCCCACAGGCGAGGATTAGCCTCAATCATATAGCAACCATGCTCATTGAGGCGGACTTCTACCATGACAAGGCCCCAAAAGGCGAGGCTGTGGAAGAGCTGGACAAAGGGTTTCACATAAGGCAACTCGTGGAGGTTGGCAGACCGCGCGGCAATAATGGATCGACCATTGCTCTGTTGTATAAAGTTCTCTTGAGAGTAGACCTTAGTGCACCCATCTTTACCGATGTAGAAGAGGAAGTATACGGAACGACCCCGAACGAATTCCTGAATGAATATGTCCTTGGAGGAGAGGTAGCGTTGCACCTCACGAAAGTCCTTTTCATCCTGGACAAGCAATGGTTTTATATTTACCTTCCGCTTTTCTTGGGTAAAGTACGTTTTGGGTTTCACCACGAAAGGTGGACGAGGTTTCTCGTCTGGGTAGAGTTCCTGCGGAACCGAGATGCCGTGGTTTTTGCACAGGTGGAAGAAGCTGTACTTGTCAGAAATTTTCTGGTACACATCTTCAGAACACAGAGGAACTACGTAGCCCATAGCTTCCAGGGTCTTCCTTTTGCTGAGAATGAAGCGGTTGAGGAATTCTGTAGAGGGTAAGATGACTATTTCTCCGCAATTCGTGCCTAATAACCTACAAGAAGTCAGAGTGCGGTACTTCTCCATGCCGCGGAGAACGAGTTTTTGGTCTGATCTTATGTGGATAACGTTCTGCCGGTAGTTAGAAAGGAGCACTTTGTCCTTAGGGTGTGCGGCAACAATGGCGAAGGGGATGTTTTTTGCTTGGCAAAATCGGCAAAACGCGATAACGCCTCTTTCGTTGTACCCGGAGAAAATGAGTACAGCCCTTTTACTCATGGCTTTTTGAGAGACACAATAATCGTACAAATCCTTTCTATTTCCTCCTTTGTCAGAGAGCCGTACATAGGGAGACAAAGTACCTGCTCTGCCACCCTGTTGGCTATAGGGAGGTTCTCCTTCCGTGCGGAGGGAAGGTCTCGATATGGGGGGAGGTTGCTGATCAAGGGGTAGAAGTATCGACGAGCGAAGATATGGTGCTGTTTGAGTAGGTGGTACACTTCCTCTCTGGAGGCACCGAAGCTTTTTTCGTCGATAAGTATGGGGAAGTAGGAGTGGTTGTGTTCCACGCCCGGTATTTGTTTGGGAAGTGAAATGCCTGGGACGTCCTTGAGGAGAGAGGAGTACATTTCCGCAACCCGTTTCCTGTTGGCAATTTCCTCGTGCACGATTTTAAGGCCCAGTATACCCACTACGCTTTGGAACTCGTTCATCTTCGCGTTGATACCTGGGGCGACAACCGTAACCTCGTCGGCAAAGCCGAAGTTTCGCAGGTAGTCGATGCGTTTCTTTAACTTTTCATCCTTGCAGACAATTGCTCCTCCCTCAAAAGTCGTGAAAAGCTTAGTGCCATGGAAGCTCAGGATAGAGGCGTCGCCTTCGCTGACGACGCTTATTCCATTCCTTCTCACTCCGAAAGCGTGAGCAGCGTCATAAATTACCTTAAGACCGTACTTGTCGGCTATGTCCTGGATGGCCTCTGTGTGACAGGGATAACCATAGACATGCACCGGGAGAATAGCAGTAGTACGGGGTGTAATTAAAGCCTCAATTTTTGCGGGATCAATAGTAAATGTATCGGCATCAATGTCGCAGAATATAGGGGTAATACCGTTCCAGCGCAGAGCATGAGCCGTAGCCACAAAGCTGAATGGCGTGGTAATGACTTCTCCAGTGATTCGGAGGGCTTGTAAGGCCACGATAAGGGCTAAAGTGCCATTGGCTATTAGACTAACGAAAGGGACTTGTAGGTAGTTCTTAAGGCGTTCTTCAAATTCCCTATGGAATGGTCCATTGTTCGTCAGGATACGGCTTTCCCATATTTGCTCAAGGTAGGGCAAAAGCTCGGCAAGGTCTGGGAGGTTTGGTCGAGTAACGAAAATGGGCTTCAAGAGCCTTACTCACCTCCTGAAAGACCTTATAAAAAACTATGCCAATCATGGGCAAAGATGGTGGTGTAGTTTTTTATCGGGGATAGTACAGGAGGCATGGAAATGGTCAAGGTGAGCATCGTTATACCTGTGTGGAATTGTCTTGACTTTACCCGTATGTGTCTTGATGCGCTTTACAGAACTCTGCTTGTGGAGGACGTTCCTTTCGAGGTAATCGTTATCGATAATGGTTCAAGTGATGGAACCCAGGAATTTTTCAAATCGTGTTCATATAGGGCCTTGCATGTTTTACGGAATCCAGAAAACTTGGGATTTGCTCGTGCTTGCAATCAAGGAGCTTCTGTGAGCAAAGGGCAGTACCTCCTCTTCCTCAACAACGATACCGAGCCGCGAGCAAACTGGCTTACACCGCTTATCCGTGTCCTCGATAGGGATGCTCGTGTTGCAGCGGTGGGAAGTAAGTTGCTCTTTCCGGATGGCACAGTACAGCACGCAGGCATTGTGATGGTGGACCATCAACCGCTTCGTGACCCCCTTTTGGCCTACCATATTTACCGGCGGTGGGGAGCTTCGCATCCGGCGGTTAACGAGTGTCGGACGTACCAAGCGGTGACGGCGGCCTGCGTTTTGGTGCGTCGCAGTGCATTTGAAGCAGTGGGAGGATTTGACGAAGGATACTGGAATGGGTATGAAGATGTGGACCTCTGTTTCAAGCTGCGAGAGAAGGGCTGGCTTATCGTTTACGAACCGAAGAGCGTTCTCATTCATTACGAGTCGCAAAGCGGTCCAGAGCGTTTCCGTAGAGTGAGGGACAACGTGGAGCGATTGCACAGGAAGTGGTTGGGGAAGGTCCTTCCCGATTTCATTGTAGATGCAGAGGGGAGAACTTTAGTAACACCTGGCAATCAGATAAGGCTGTATGTCTCTCCGGGTGAGCAACCACTCACTTCCCTTATTATGCTTACTCGTAACAACCTTGCGTATACTAAGCTTTGTCTTGAAAGTATCAGGAAGCATACGCGAGAACCATATGAAGTTATTGTAGTTGACAATGGTTCAACCGATGGGACGACAGAGTACCTAAGAAGCCAGCCCGATGTTCGACTCATCGAGAATGGATACAACCTTGGTTTTGCTCTGGGGAATAACCGCGGCCTTCGAGAGGCGAGGGGTACGTATATCGTCTTCCTCAACAACGACGTTGTGGTGACCGAGGATTGGCTTACGAGGCTTTTGGCTTGTGCTCAATCGGAACCCACTGTGGGTATCGTGGGACCGCGTTCCAACTATGTTGCTGGTGTGCAGCTTGTTCCCAATATTCCCTATGGGAATGACCTTAGGGCGATGGAACTCTTTGCCCAGGCTTGGAGTCTGGAGCATGCGGGTCAGTGGGAACAGGTGCCCAGGGTTGTTGGCTTTTGCATGCTTGTCCGCCGGGAGGTTGTCGAACGTATTGGTGGTTTTGATTCCCGATTTGGTTTGGGGAACTTTGAGGACGATGACTTCTGCCTTAGGGCCCAGATTGCTGGGTTCACCGTTCGTATTGCCCATGATGTTTTCGTCCACCATTTTGGAAGCAAGACGTTCCAGAGCGAGCGAATAGATTACCGCAGGCTCATGGAAGAGAACTGGGAAATTTTCAAAAAGAAGTGGAACCTTCCACCAGATGCCCCTATGGAGAAAGGGTATATCCCGGCTTCGTTGGTTGCTCAAACCTTTGACCGAAGCAGGGACTTCATCCCCCTAACCTTTCCCCCTCTCCCGCTCGATAACCCGAAAGAGGAGAAGTACCTTGCGGTCTTCACCCCCGAGGTTCTTCGCTGGTTTCTCCTTCGCTTTACGGCACGTGACCCAGTGACCCTTGTGCTATACCATCCTTCGGAGAGCGCTTTCGAGAGCGTGCGGCGTGTTATCAAAAGCATGGGCTTTGGCGATGAAGAAATACCTGATATTCTCCTGTACCCTGGGGAGCTTCCAGCCCCGAGAGTTCCAGAGCTTGTGGCGGCGGTTGATACTGTCCTCTACAATGACCGTAATGTTCTTTTCCTCCCTTGGGCGGTGTACCTAGGGAAGAAAGTTGTCAAGGTCCCAGAAAATGCGTAGTGGCCTTACGAAGCATCAAAGGGTACTGCTGTAGGGATTTTTCCGCTGCTACAAGGGTTGTTTCCGGAGGGTAGCTGGGAGGTTGCTTCACCACTTTGTTCCCCGCCACATCCCCCCTCCGTTGTTGTCCACCTCGTTTTTGGTCTGGGGCAACAATCCCTTGGGAGATGCCATAAACTTGCCTTCGTAATTGCAGGTGACAAACACACTCTGCGATGGCACTGGGAAGAGTCTCCTTACAATAGCAGCAGGGTATTCCTTAGGGTACGGTGGAGAATGCCCCTTGTATGGGACTCCTTGTGACGAATTTGCTCCTGCTTGGAGCAAGACGCTCCGTTGTACCTAAAGGAGATGGACGCTTGTTGGTTGCCTTCTGTGAATTTCTTGTGGAAAAGGGTGACCTTGGGAAGGCCAAAGCGCACCTCTTGCGGTACGTTAAAAAATTTTTTCCCGACCCCTAAAGTTTTTGGAGGGTCGCTCGATATATAAGGGTGGAAAGCGGAAAGAGGAGGTGAGAAAAGAGGAGCTCATCAGAACCCTTTTTCCTGGTTGTTCGGCGTTGTCTCTTGTGTTGGCATGGATGCCTTTGAGAAAACCTCAGGAGGAGGTTGAATGGAATGGGTCTTCGGATTAACCAGAATATTACAGCGTTGAATGCCCACCGGAACCTGGTGGCGACAGACAATGCCCTTTCGAAATCCCTTGAGCGATTGTCCTCGGGCCTTCGGATTAACCGAGCAGCTGATGATGCAGCAGGGCTGGCGATTTCTGAGAAGATGCGGACTCAGGTTAACGGCCTCTCCCAGGCTGTCCGAAATGCCCAGGATGGTATTTCCCTCATCCAGACAGCAGAAGGAGCCCTGAACGAAGTACACTCCATCCTGCAGCGTATGCGTCAACTCGCAGTGCAAGCAGCAAACGACACTTTAACCCTTAACGACCGTGTGGAAATTCAGCGTGAAATTGACCAGCTCAAAGCTGAAATTAACCGCATTGCCAATACCACTGAGTTCAACACTAAGAAACTCCTCGATGGTACCGCAGCAGCCCTAACCTCAACTGACAAAGCTACGACACAAGTATTGGTCAAGGGGCCAGTGAACACTTTTGGAAACTTCAGGCTCCAGATTGATGCAACGCCTGGGAAATCTCAGATTTTGAAGACAGACATCTTCAAGGCTAAGGGCTTAGCAATTGAGAATCTCGAGATTGACGACGCATCGGGTATTCAAAACATCACACTCAACAAGACTTCAGGATACGTTGTCCCGGTTGGCTCCTACAGTATTGCAACGGGAGCGAGTGTAGCAAACACTGTGAGTGCGGACTATTCCGTCACCACTTATAGCCAAAAGGGTGTTGCCCTGGTTGACACGGCAACAGCGGTGACCGGTGCTGGAACGACTGGAAGCGGGTACATGCTCTTTGAGGTTACCGCAGTTATTGGCGACCAGGTTACCTTTAAGGTCACCGAGTACGCTGTGACAATGGCTGGGTCTGTCACTTCGGCAACGGGCACGGTGACTGTGACTGCTGATGGAGCAACGAACGTCTCGACAGCAATTAATGCTGTCTCGCGGTTCTTTGACTTTGATAACTTCACCCTTGAAAGCGTCAACAACTTCAAAACTGGTGACAAAATTCTCTTCCGGATCAATGCCCAGGGTGCACCAGGTGCGGATACGCTTGCCATTACCAAGACCGGTACTGGCGTAGGAAGTAACGAGAGGGTGACGTATGTTTTCAACAGAGGTGCATTGAACAACCGGACGGATGTGGCACTCTGGACGGTTTACATGAATACCACCAACGGGCAAGTTTACGTGGGTCAGCTGAACTTCCAAATTGGTATTTTTGGTACAGCGAGTCCCGCAGCAACATTCAATGTCAGCCGAAACGGAGCTCTTGAGCCTGCAGATATTGATGCAACCCTTGCAGAAGTCGACCGTTTCACCGATGCCAATGGGAACTTCCTCGTTCAGTATCCACAGACCATCACCATCTACCAGGGCAATGGCCGGAGCACTACGGTGACTTTCTTTGCGACTGATACGTTGCGGGATGTCATGGATAAGCTGAACCAGGCTATCGCTGAGGGTCTCGGCCAGGCGCAGTACGTTGGCGATTACGACAAGAGCTTCGTCCAGTACGTCACGACACCAACTCCTAATTCACCAGAAGCGGTGGCAGGAACCTTTGTTATTCGCACCGCCGTTCCTGGCACTGAAGGGAAATTGTACTTCAGCGGCGACCAAGCATTCATTAATGCTCTGAGCCTTACTGTTATTCAGGAAGCCGAGGACAGCAAGTTCCAGGTAACCATTGCCAATGCTCATACAGGAGATCTTCTAGGGGTAGCCGATATCTCTGGCAACCGTCTTGTTGGAGCCCTTGACCCCAACGTGGACATCCTCTTTGATGCCATGAGTGACATAAAGGTGTCCTTCGATGCCACCGCGAAATCCTGGAAGTTCGAGGCTGATACCAACCCCACTTACACTTATGTGCACCTTGCGAATTCCTCACTCATCTTCCATATTGGCGCCAATGCACGGCAAGACGTCAACGCTTCTATCGGGCGTATTGACACCACAAGCCTCAACCTCGATTCGCTTCTTGTTATTGACAACTCTACGGCTAACGATGCCATTGTACGCCTGGACCGGGCTATTGCTCAGGTTTCGGATCAGCGAGCGGTCCTTGGTGCTCTGCAGAATCGTCTCGAGCACACTATCGCCAACCTTGGAGTAGCAAAGGAGAACCTTGCCGCAGCAGAGTCCCGTATCCGGGACGTGGATATGGCCGAAGAGATGATGGCCTTCACCCGAGCACAGATTCTCATGCAGGCCGGTGTGGCCATGCTCGCTCAGGCCAACACCATTCCACAAATCGTGCTCCAGTTGCTCCGGTAGTGGCATTGGCCGCTTTGGAGAATGGTGGGGGCGCAGGCCCCCACCATTTTTTATAGGGAGGGTGGTGTTGCATGGATATTCGGCGGGTTTCGGGCCCCCCGGAGGTATTGCGTCTTAGTGGAGAAGAGATGGGAACTCAGCGAACTACCCAAGACCAGGATACGACAAGGGAGGCAGGTGAGAGGATACCGAGCGGTTTCTCGCCTCGAGTCGAGGAAAAGTTTTCTTTTACAGAGTTGCCCAAAGTCGTTGAACGTATGAACACTATTATGGAAGCACTCTCCATAGAGGCTCGCTTTTCTATTCATGAGCCTACGCATACTGTGATTGTGACTCTTGTGCATCGGGATACGGGAGAGATTATCCGTCAGATTCCTCCTGAGAAGCTCCTCGATATGGTGGCTCGCTTTCGAGAACTAGCTGGACTCTTTGTCGATGAGGTGGTGTAAGTGGCTGGTATTACCATCGATGGCCTCGTTTCTGGGATTCAAACTGGCGAAGTTATCGAAAAACTTATGCAGGTGGAACGCTTGCCCATCAAACGTATGGAGGAGAAGAAGAAGGACTATGAGGAGAAGATTTCGCTCCTCCAGAACCTGGCGGCGAAACTTGCCACCTTGAAGCTTGCTGTTGACAATTTGCGAACTTCCTCTCTGTATCGGTCACGTAGTGCCATGTCTTCCAATGAAGCGGTCCTTAAAGCCACTGCTCAGGCTGGTGCACCAATCGGGCGTTACGTTCTCCAAGTTGAGCGCATCGCTCTTGCCCACCAGCTGGCCAGTGGAGTTGTGGCGGATCCAGGGGCACAGGTTTTCGGCACGGGGACGATAACTCTTCGGGTTGGGTCAGGACCCTCGAAGGTCGTTGTGGTAACCACCTCGAACAATTCTCTGTACGGCATTCGGGACGCTATAAACAATACAGGTCTTCCTTTGTCGGCAACTGTCGTGGGTGCGGGGAGTGAGTACCGCCTTGTCCTCCTGAGCCGGGTCACCGGGGAAAATGGAGGGGTGACAATCGATGTGAATCTCAGCGGAGGTACGGAGATTCTGGAATTTTCTACCATTCAGCCACCGCAGAATGCTCGGGTACTCCTTGGTGTGGCCTCGGAAAACTCCGACCCTGTTGCCTTTACCTTTTCTTCAAACACCGTTCAGGGGCTTCTCCCAGGGGTTACCTTGGACCTCCTTGCTCCCAGTACTACTCCGGTCACGGTGGAAGTGCAGAAAGATACGAGTCTTCTTGAGGATCAGATTAAGCGCTTTGTTGAGAGTTACAACGAGGTCATTGCCCTTATTAAAGAGTACACCTTTTACGACCCTGACACCAGAAAGAAAGGTCCTTTCCTTGGAAACATCAACTTGAGCCTTATTCGCTCTCAGCTTGAACGGATTGTGGTATCGCCAGTGAGTGGGGTAGAGGAATCGGTCAATAGCCTTGCTATGCTCGGCATCAGCCTTACGAAGTCTGGCGTACTGCAGATTGAAGACACGGTACGGCTTACTCAGAAAATTTCTGAAAATCTTGCTGAAGTCGAAAAACTCTTTGTCCGGGGTGTTGCCAGGAACCTTTCCGAAGCTCTACAGGCTATGACAAGCTATGGAAGTGGCATTCTCTGGGTGGAGCAGAACATGTACCGCCAGATGAGCAACATGCTTGATAAGCGTATTGCAAGTCTTGAAGAGGTTATGGCGCTTCGGGAAAAGCGCCTCTGGCGCCAGTTCACTACTCTTGAAACATATCTCTCGACTATGAAGTCTCAGAGTACGTGGCTTGCTCAGCAAATTGCGAACCTTACTGCCCAAAGGAAAGGTTCGTGAATGAGGGGGTAGAGAGAATGAATATGTATGCCCATGTTGCCCGTTCCTATCAGAGAAACGCTGTAGATACTGGGTCGCCCGTGCACCTTATCGTGCTCCTCTACGATGGGGCCATAAAGTTCTTTCGCATGAGTGCCAGAGCTCATAAAGAGGGGAAGGATGAGGAAGCTCGGTATCACCTCTTGCGTGCTGAGAAGATTGTCCTTGAGCTTCTACATGCCCTGAATTTTGAACAAGGGGGAGAAATTGCGGTGAATCTCGCGAAGTTGTACCGTTTCATCATTGGGCGGTGTGCGGAGCTCACCGATGCCGATTACGAGCGAGTTATCGAGGAGAATTGCCGTATTCTCTCAGGGCTTAGGGAAGCTTGGGTACAGGTTGCGCAAAGAGTCGATGGACATGCATCCTCTTGAAGCAAAGCTGCAACTCCTTGAGGAGATTCTAGCCCTCACGCGCCAGATGGAGGAACGAGCTCGCGAGGGTCTGTCTGATGCATTTTTGGCCCTTCTTGCTGAGCGGGGTCAGCTCATAGAGAGAGTCAGAAAATGTGACGAGGCTCTGAGCAACGTCGATGTGCCTCAAGAGGCAAAGGAGAAAATGCTAACGCTTCTTCGTGAAATTGCCCTTCTCAACGAAAGGGTGAACATTCAGGCGCTTTCTGCTTTTGCAAAGGAGCAAGAGGCATTTGCTCGTCTCCGTGAGGAACGCACCTTACTTGAGCGCGTTCGAGAGAGTCTCCCTCCCCCTAATGGGGCTTTTGATGCAAAGGGTTGAGTGGCAAAAAAATTTATGCACCCGCAAGGGGTGATGGCTTGTGCCGTTGCGAATGCACGGAGATTCTGACTTTCATGCACTCATAAAAAGAGCTCGCAGGGAGTTCCTTCAAGGATATGTTGAAAGGGCCAAAGAACTCTTCCTCGCTGCTGCAGAGATTCTTCCAAATCACCCTGAGGTGCTTCATGGTTTTGGAGTCATTGCTCTCAGGGAGGGTAAATACAAAGAAGCTGTGGCATACCTCAAGCAGGCGGTGCAGCAAGACCCCTCGTTTGCTGAAGCCTGGAATAACCTTGGCTTTGCTCTCTTTAAGAAGGGTTGCTACAAGGAGGCTCAAGAAGCTTTAGAGAAAGCCGTTGCCCTTGATCCTAATGAGGTGTCTTTCCGAAAGAATTTGGAGAGCCTTTGTGCGAAAATGGGTGTGGCATTGCCGAAAGCTCAACCTCTCATTTCTCTTTGCATGATTGTTCGAGATGAAGAGGAGAACCTCAAAAAATACCTTGCCCACATGGTCGATGCCTTTGAGGACGTCGTCGTTGTCGATACTGGCTCGCGTGATGGTACAAAGGATGTCGCTGCTTCTTTGGGGGCTCGCGTCTTTTCCGTACCCTGGGAGAATGACTTTTCAAAGGCTCGCAATGCGTCTCTCAAGAAGGCAAAAGGTCAGTGGATTCTTATCCTCGATGCTGATGAAATGATGGAGCTCGAGGATATAAAAAGGCTTCAAGAGCTCGCTCGCCGTGAAGATGCTATGGGAATCCAGCTCCCCATCTACAACCACGGTCGGGACAACCGAGTTGGGGTTATCAATTTTGCCGTTCGCCTCTTTCGTAATCACCCGAAAATTCGTTTTGCTGGTCGTATTCACGAGACCGTTGAGGCATCCATCGCGCGTTTGAGTGGTTCTATTGGCCGGGCCAACATTCCTATCCATCATTTTGGATATACTGATGCAGAGAAGCTTCGCCAGAAAACCCTTGAGCGCAATCTCCCGCTTCTTGAGGGTATCTTGCGGGAGAATCCAAATGACCCGCAAGTGCTCCTTTACGTCGCGAAGACGTACCTTGCCTTTTTGGGAGACAGGGAAAGGGCTCAAGAGATGCTTCTGCGCATTATTCGCAATCCTGCATTGCGTGGACGCCCAGCGTACATTGAGGGATTGCTCTACCTTGGGAATATCTTCCTCGACAAGGGTGAGATAACAATCGCGCGACGTGTTTACGAGAAGGTATGTGCTTACGACCCGCACCTTCCAGATGGGTTCTTTGCGCTGGGGAACCTCGCTCTTCTTTCAGGGAACTACGCCGAAGCCCTCGAAATGCTCGAGCGAGTATTCTCGGTTGACGCTGGAAAGTCCAAGGCTAATCTCATCCGCTTTACATTCGATGACAAAGTCCTCTACGACCGCCTCATGAGGGCAGCTATTGGTTGCCAGCAGTGGGGTAAGGCCCTCCAGTATGGGGAAGAGCTTTTGAAAATGTTTCCGGAAGACCCTAACGTTCTCCATAATCTGGGTCTCGTATACTTTCACCTTGGTGCGTGGGATAAGGCGGAGGCTTTTTGGCGGGATGCTCTCAGGAACGATCCAAAGCACCCCGAAGCTCGGTCCCTTCTCTTCTACCTCTATACCCTCTCCGGAAGAACCGTAGAAGCTCGAGGAGTTCTTCAGGAAGTCATGACGGTTTTCTAACAATCGCAGGTGGAGTGCACGAAATCACCCGGGCTCTGTGGCTTGAGGAAACGTGATGCTTATGGTACCCTATCCCGAAAAAGGAGATGGTACCGGTGCGAAGAGTTGCTGTTTACCTCATCTTTTCCCTCGCCTTTCTCCTCCTGCTCGCCTCCTTCGGGTGTCGGGGTGGGTGTCCTCTCTGCGGGAGAATTCAAGTAACGGGAACCGTGGTGTACGTCCCCCTTGAAGGTGGGTTCTTTGGTATCTTGGGGGATAACGGGGTACAGTATGAGCCGGTGAACCTCCCCGAAGAGTTCCGCGTGGATGGACTTCGAGTCGTCTTTGTTGCTGAGCACGTTGAAGGGGCAAGCAT